>NZ_JAMLIG010000006.1 GCF_023954305.1 Mesorhizobium sp.
CCATCGCCATGCCGGCTGAATGGATCGCCGCCAGTTCCATGGCCGCTCCCATGTCGTCGCCGGTCTCGATTGCCTTCTTCACGGCGGCCAGTTGCTTGCTCATGTCGAGGATCATCGCGGAACCTCGTCATTCTCGCCGCAGCCGCGACCGACTGTTTCGCCATTCGGACCGGCGGTGAAGATGCGCCAATGCCGCCAGCCCTGCGGGCAATGAAAACCCCACTCCCGGATGCGCGGCCCGGTGATGAACAGCGTCCAGCATGGGCCGGCATGCAGCTCTATGCGGTGGGCGCTGGCGGCGGTGCGTGGTTTCCAGTCTCCGGCCGTGCGGATCGTGCGGCGGTTGACGCCGCCGGCCTCTATGGTGTGCTTGGTGTAGCTGCCTTCCAGCAGGATCGAGACGTTCCACCATGGATGATCGTGCAGGGCTCGATCATCGTCAGAGCGCATGAAGTGGTGCAGGTAGATGTTGAACCAACGGTTGCGCGGGATCAGCCACCAGCGTCGCATATAGGGATCAGCTTCGCCGCCAATGCAGATATCAGGCTGGCGACGGTCAGCGATCGAAATCAGGTAGGACGCGATACTGGACATCATTGCGCCGCCTCCGAAGTGATATCCTCGATGCTCGGCTCGATCGATGGTGCCGCCAGTAGATCAAAGAAGCTCGGCACGTCGCGACCGGCCTCGGCTTCGCGGCAATAGTGCGCACCATCTTTGAACGACACTTCGTTGAGCTCGGACGCCATGCCGTAGCGACCTTTCATGATGGCTCGATACGGGACGGTCATCAGCCCGCCGAACGGGTCGTAAACGACATCTCCTTCATTTGAGTATCGGTCGATCAGCCGATCGACGATGTCGAACTGCAGCGGGCAGATGTGCTTCTCGACGTTCCGGCTAGACTGGCTGCCATTGAGCGTGAGCATCCGCACCACGTCCGACCATATCCATGGCGAGTGCGAGACCGGAGCCAGCGCCATGTATTCGGTCGGCAGCCGGTCCTTCGACTGAAGGGCCTCGCCGATCGCCACAACGTCCTCATGATCGTAGACGGTCGCGTCGCTATAGGCGCGGAAGGCCTTCGGCACGGCGCGCGGCGGTATCTGCAACCATTCTTCGCGGGTCAGAAGCCTGTTGCCGCTGGAGCGCCAGTGCGCATGGGCGTCAAGCTGCCAGCGCGCGAGGCTGTAGTCATCTCGGTTCTTGCTCACACGCTCGTCGGCGTAGCCTTTTGTCCGGTCGCTCTGCGGCTTGTGGAAGAGAAGCACGTATTCGGGCGATCCGACGCCCATCTTCGTGCCGTCCTTCAGCATCTCCGTGTAGCCCAGCCGGTAGTTGCCGTTGTTCTCGGTCACCACGTCGGTGTCGATCGTGATCATGCCGCAGTAGTCGAAGCCGTGTTTCATGCCGTGGAAGATCGTCTCGGCATGGAAGGGCGAGACCGTCGGCAGGCCGGCGCCCGTGACATTCCCGAACAGGATGCGGTCCTTGACGTGGCAGGCATAGATGCGGCCCGGCTTCAGGACCCGGAAGAGTTCCGGCGTCAGAAAGTCCATCTGCTGCCAGAAATGATCGTTGTCGTCGGTATGGCCGAAATCGTTGTAGCTGGCCGTATACTCGTAGTGGTTCGAGAAGGGGATCGAGGTGATGATCAGTCCGACGCTGTTCGTCTCGGTCCTGCCCGCCTCATCGACGCAATCATTATGCGCGATCCGGAAATATTCACCCTGCTCGACCTCGCGCTCCACGCCGATCGAGCGCTTCAGCACCGATTCCAGCGGCAGCCTGCCCAGACCATATTTGCGGATGATCTCCGTCATCCGCTCCATCATCCGGTCGTGTTCGGCCCACTTCTCTTCAAGGATGCGCCGAGTGCCGCGCTCGGCTTCGGAATAGATGATATCGATCGTGCATTCATGCTTCTGCCCGAACCTCACGATCCGGTGCACAGCCTGGATGAAGTCGTGGAACTTGGCGTCAATGCCGAGAAATACCATCTTGTGGCACTGCTGCAGGTTGACGCCCGCGCCGAACATGACCGGCTTCGCGATGAACGCATCGGTCGTCTTCGCCTTCCATGCATCAATGAGCTTGTCCTGCTGTTCGATCGTCTGGTTGCCCTGAACGGAAGAGAAGGAGATGCCGAGGCGCGATAGCGCGGTCTCTGACGCATCCTGTTCATCATTGAGGTGACACCAGACGACCGCCTGGCGGCCGGGCGCGTGGAAATCTGCGATGATGGCCGACATGGATTGGAGGCGGGCGTCCATGCTCACCCGCTTCTCGCGCGCCGCGTGAATGACGCTGGCACCGGGATCGTTGATCAGCAGCCCCTGCCCATCCCGGTCCACGCCGGCCGCGCCATGATCGGTCGGAACCTCATGCCAGTTCACGGTCATCTTCGGCAGGACGTAGCCGTCATCTGAAAAGCCGAGGTCGGCCGGAGACTGAAGGAAGACCGCCCAACTGTTCACCCACAGCCAGAACTCGTCCTCTTTGTGAGCGTAGAGTGTGAGCTCGTTCGCCTTTTCGCTGTTGCGCTGGAAGAACCGCGTCAGCGCCTGCCCGGTGTCCATGACCTGGAGGAAGCCCGCATAGTGGATCAGTTCCTTGGTCCGGTTTGGCGAAGGCGTGGCGGTCGCCACGAACTTGAAGCGGACGCCTTCGAACAGCGGCAGGAACGTCTGATAGGTCTTGGTCCCATAGCCCCGAAGGATGGCAGCCTCATCGAGCGATGCCGCCACGAACTGGCGAGGATCGATCTTGCCGTCTCGCACGCTCTCATAGTTGGCGATGTGGATCACATCGTCGTCGGTCACCTCGTCGTCGCGGCGGACGAACCGTAGCTCGATTGCGAAATCGCCACGGAACCGCTCCTTCGCTTCATCGAAGAATTCATGTCGGACGCCCAGCGGCAGGACGATCAGACGACGGCCACCGATGAACTTACCGATCAGGCGCATAAGCTCGAGCTGGATCGAGGTTTTGTGCAGTCCGAAGGCGGCGAAGATGCCGCGCCGGCCGCCCTGCAATGCCCATTTCACGATGGCGCGGCAGTGGGGAGCGAGGTCGGGGTTGATGTCCGCGTCGTCGACATCGAAGCCGGTGGCTGGCGCGACCTTCATCTTGGCGCGGAGGAAGTCGAGATAGGTGGTCACTCGGCCATCTCCTCGATCGCGTCACGCAAGGCCACGGCTACGCGGAGGCGCTCCCTCAGGGCGTGCGCCCGCTTCCAGTATCCCGTTCCGTCGCCGATCGCCTTCGCGGAAATCGCCTCGGCGATCGCACGCTCTTCGGCCTCTAGCTCTGCCGCCAGCTTGCGCACGGCTTCATTCGCTGCGGAAAGAGTGATCATTCTGCCGCCTCCCAGGGGATGTTCCCGCGCTGGTCGACCGCGAGCGCCATCGCGATGGGCTGTACCCAGATCGGCTGCGTGGAGAGCATGAACGTCTCTCCGGTCATGGCGAGCAGGAGGGTTGTTCCCATGACGTCGGCTATAGCGGCGGCCGCGTCCGGCGGAACCGCGTTGCCGATACGCTCGCGCCACGCTGAATCGGATTGACCGTCGAGCGCAAAGCCTGCGGCGATGTCTTCGGGATCGACGAGGCTTTGCAGCGCGGCAAGTTCGAGCGTGGTGAAGGGCCGGTGCCAGGTCCCGTCGAGCGCGCGGATGACGGCAACGAGACGGTCATTCGGCGCCGGCAGTTCGAAAAGCGGCTCCTCGGAGGTCTCGCGCGGGTCCGCAACAGACATGTATCCATTGTCGAGATTGCCCGACGCGTATACCGTTTTACTCGGGGAACCCCATGGCAGCACACCGTAGTGGCCACCGCCTTCGTAGTGCTTGCGGCCTTCCTTAAAGGCTTCCGGACGCGGGTCCGCAACAGAGAATGCACCATTCGGCGGAAGGCTCTCGCCAGCAACCGTTCCGCTCGTTTCATCCCACGCACGGACGCCGTGCGCACCGTTGCGCAGATCGTTGACCGGGCGAGGATCGGCGACCGCGCTCGCGCCGGATTTCCGGTTCCCCACGACAGCATGGGCGGGTTCGTCGAAAGGCGTGATGTGCCAGTTGCCCTGCAGGTCCTCGGTGGGCTTGCCCGGCCTCGGGTCTGCGACTGCAAAAGCGCCGTTTCCGGTGGTCGACGCCGCAATCACGGTACCCGCTGCTTCAGCGAAGCCGGTAACGCGGTACTTCGTCTGCTTGTAGTCGTCGCGAGGCGCTGGGCGCGGATCAGCGACCGCTAGGCCGCCGGCGGGGCCGCCAGGACCTGCCACCGCCGGCGCAGCATCGCCCCAAGGCACGATCCGGAAGACGTTGTTGAAGCGCGGCTTGCCGGGAATGGTCGGGTCGGCGACAGCGAACGTCCCCTGCCCGGGCGATTTCACATTGATGACGGCGCCCATCGGCTCGGACCAGCGCCGCACGCCGTATTGCGAATATTCGTTGCCACCGGCAGCAAAGCGAGGGTCGGCAACGGCGAAGGTACCTGTGGTTGGCGAGCCGCGACCGGTCACCACGCCGCTGGGCTGATCCCATGGCCGGACGCCCAAGACGCCACCCTGCCATTCCACCTCCGGCAGGATGCCGAAATCCCGAAGCACGCCATCCTCGATGGCAAGCTTGTTCAGCGAGCGCCAGTCCGATCCGGCTTCGACGAATGCTAGACGCACCCACGTCTTCCACTGCAGCGCCGGCATGCGATGCATCGGGCCAGCGCGCACGTCGCCCGGCAGGGGAAGCCGCTCAAGGATTTCTCCGACGCCGCGCAACCGGCGCTTCTCCGGCTCATACAGGAAGGGCGGGACCTTCGCCTCATGCCGTGCAACCAGCAGGAAGCGCTTGCGCGATTGCCCCAGCCCGCCGATCTCTCCGCAATCGTGCGTGGTCTCGGCTACCGCATAGCCGGCGGCGCGCAGCAAGGCGACGATTTGGTCCAGCAGATGACGGCCACGGTTCATGATGCGCGGCACGTTTTCGAAGATGATCAGTTCGGGCGGATCGTCGCTCCATGCTTCGAGCATCAGCATGACGCCGCGCACCGTCAGGCCATTAAGCGCCTGGTATTTCGCCGACGCGCTCGACTTCTCTGGAAGAAGCCCGGAGAACCCCTTGCAGGGCGCGGACAGGAAGATGATGTGTGGTCGCTCGCCGTTCGCGGCGCGCCGAACGTCGTCCACGCCGGCCAGCCGCCATCCGGCTGGCGGCTCGTGACCGTGAAAGGCGATGAACTGCTCGCGACTGAAGAGATCAAGCACCGTGCCCTTGCCAGGGCCGGCGCGATCGAAGTCACGGATCGCCGCCGGATCGTTGTCGATCCCGCCGATACACCGGAAGCGGGCGCGCAGGTTGCCAACGCGCGCGGAGCCCTTGTTGAAGCCCTTCTTGCCGCCACCGAGGCCGCAGAAGAAATGAAAATGGCGGAATTCGATTTCCGCGCTAGCGATCTGCATATCTGTCACCTGTGTTCTGGAGATCGCGCCAGTCGCGCGCGCCTTCGACAGCGCGCATGGCTGCAGTGTCGTGATCAAGTTCGCGGGCGACGCGTCGCAACAAGGCGACCTGCTGATCTGCCAGATCATCGACGAGATCGGACCAGTCTTGCCCGAAGGTTGCGAGCGGGCCGGTCATGCCGGCTCCATCGCCACCGCATGGCAGCGGTGGATTTCGAGCGCGGCGGCGAGTGTCGTGAGGATGCCGGGCGCGCTCGCGACCGCGCGGTCGCCCTGCAATGCCCGGCCGGCCATTTCGTAGGCCTGCATCAGGGAGAAGGTCAGTTGCACGGTCGTCTGGCCAACTTCGACCTTCGTCACCTCCCACTTGTCGTCGGCACCGCGCCGCAACTGGCGCTCGGCGTTCCGGCCGACGATCTTGTCCTGATAAATCACCGGTGCGGACGGGACCGGCTGACCCGGCTCAGGCTCACCGACACGGGCAAGACGAACACCATGCATTTCAAGCAGCCGGATCGCCCTGTCGGCTTCGCGACGAAGCTCCTCTTGCCCCTCTGGCCCCATGGCGCTCCACGTGAAGCTCGTCTTGCCGAGACGGGCATCGCGGATGCACTGGGCGAGCACGCAGCGAAATGGTCGATCCTCGCTCATGCGACGTCGCTCCATTCCCTGAAGCGCAGCCCCTGTCCCCAGACCGTTTCAATCAGGTCATGCTCGCCGCAAACGGGCTTGAGCTTCTTGCGGAGCTTGCAGAGGAAAACGTCGATGATCTTCAGTTCCGGCTCGTCTCGTCCACCGTAGATGGCGGACATGCACACGGCCTTGCTGAGGCAGGCGCCCGAGCGGGATGCCAGGATTTCCAGCAGCGCACTTTCCTTGGCCGTCAGGTGAACGACATGGCCGTTCCCCATCACCTTCTGGTTGACCGGATCGAACATGGCGGCCGGGGGAATGAACATGTGATCCGCCGGCACCCGCGTCCTGCGCTTCAGTGCGTGGAGGCGGCTGGCGATCTCCTTCGGGTCGACCGGCCAGGTCTGAACGTCGTCCGCTCCGGCATTGAGAATGCGCGCGCGCGCCATCGCCTTAGCGCTTTCATCCCGCTCGTGCTGATCAACGACACAGAACAGCAGGTTGAGAACGCCGGCTTCACGCATCCCGCGCGCGGTTTCCACCGAATCGGTCCAGCCTTCCCTGAAATAGAGACCGATGGCGTCGCCATCACGGTAAAGCCGGGATGTGAGATCGGCCGCAGTCGGTTGAAGTTCGACATTGGCTCCCGAGATCGTCGCCGCGATGCCGATCTGCATCGCTACCCGGGCCGAAGGCGAATGGACGATCAGGTTCATGGCTGGGCGCCGCCGAGCGTGATGAAGACGATGACGGCAAAGGCCGATATGACCACGCCGATGAAGAACGCCGCGCCGAGAGAGTGATTTGGCCGCATCCGGCCGTTCGATGGCCGGGGAGTCATGCGGCAACCCTCCCGACGCCGAGGCGCAGTGTCGTGAAGACCTTCTGATGGCGTTCAGCGATCTGCGTGCACTTCATCCAGCATGAGGCGATCCCGACCGCCTCCGCCGCGTCCCGCTGGGCCTTCTTTTCGAGAGGCAGAACGATGCCCTGAAAGGTCGCGGCATCGACGGCGGCGGCCTTCCAATCGTCACCCGACGGCTTGTAACCCTTTCCATAGTAGGCCGCGCGCCATGTCCGCGACGAGATCAGGCCCCATGGAATACCAGCCAGATCGCAAGCCGCGGTCGCGCCAGCCACCAGCGCGGGAAGAAGCAGCTGATCGGGATTCACCGTCCATATCTGTTTCGTCTTGCCGGTTTTCGGGTCGAAGATGTTCTTCGGATAGGCCGCCACGTCGCGGCGGGGCATTTCTATGGCGACGAAGTCGGGTCGCATGCCCGCGAACTCGGTTTTCAGGTAAAGCGCGAGGTCGCCGGTCTTGTCTTCCTGAAACTCGCCTTCGGCATCGATGGCGAGGCAGCGCCATTTCGATGGTAGCAATGCGGTGTCCATCCAGCACACGCCCGTGCTGGTCGCGATATCAAGTCCAAGGATGAGCATCTCAGTATCCTCGTTGAGGTGCCGTCTCTCCGAGCTGTCGCGTCCATTGCTCAGACGTTGCAGTCGCTGCATCGGTCAGCGACAACCCTACTCACCTCTCCCGCCATGCAGTCGGCCGGGCCTTTGAGTTTCGTGCCCGGCGCAGTCGCACCGTTGTCCTCGGAGGTTTTCGCCTGGAATTTCAGTGTTTGGCCGCCTTGCCCTTCTTCGGCTCGGCGTCCTTCCATGCTTTCTCTGCAGCTGCTGCCACCGGATCGATTCCGCTCTCCGGCTTCTCCTCTCGCTCCACGGCCGCCTGCCCGAGCGGAAGACCGGCGAAGTCCTCGCCGAGGGCCTGCCGGATGTCTCTCGCGAAGTCCTGATCCTCGGTCTCGAGCGCTTCGATCGCGTCATCGGCGCGCTCGTTGGCCCGCTCCAGCTGCTCCATCGCCTTGCGCCGGCGCTTCTGCGGATCGGCGAGCGCCCGGATGACGCCCTTCTTCACCCCGACCTTCTTGGCATCCGTCAGAATGGACTTCTGATCGGCATTGATCTTGGCGTTGACGTCCCGCTTCTTGGCCTTGAACTCGGCGTCGAGCTCGTCGAGCTTGCGCTCCCGCTCCTGTTCCAGTCGGTCGAACTCATCGACGAAGCTGGCCGCCTCGTCGGCGGTCGCACGGTTTCTGCCTTCAAGCACGCGCGCCATCGGCGTTGTCCTTTCTTGGGAGGAAGGGTTCACGACCTTCTGCCAGGCGAAGCTCGTCCACGAAGGCGAACAGGCCGGGGCGATCGAAGGATTGAGGCCGTCCGCTGCGGCCACGAACCAGATAGGGATATCTGCCGCGCTGGATGTAGGAGACCTCGAAGCCGTGCCGGGCGAGGTATCCGCGCAGATATTCGAGATCGTCGGCGACGCCTCTTTCGAAGCGCCGGACGCCGTTGACGGCGATATAGGCGTCGACCATGGCGGCTATTGCTGTCCGCGGCGCGTTGGCCGGCAGGACGATCATCTCAGGCCGCGTCCGTCTGACCTTTGACGTTGTGGGCGCGGCGGCGGACCGAGCGCCCGCCCTCAACTTTGCGCGGCTCTTGCGCGATATCGCGCCGCCGGCCGCCCCGGTCTTTTCTCTTGGCGCCGGCGGTGGAAGCTCGCCTTCGTCCCGCAATTTCTTGACGACACCGGCGATTGCGGAGCGCGATATCGCTCCGAGCTCAGAGGCTATTTCGCCAAAACTCTTACCGGCGAGAATCCCGTCCTTGACGGCGGAGCGCTTCTCCGTTGGGCTCAGATCCTTCCAGCGGGTCATTCGGCAACTCCGGATACACCCAGAGTGCCAGCGATGCGGCTGAGAGCACGCACTTGGTGGCTATCCAGCGGCGCGCCTTCCGCGGCAAGATGCGCTGCCAGAAGGTTGGCCGTGGCGGCGAGTTTAAGCCTGGCACGTCGTGCCTCCTGTCCCGCGCGCAACTCTTTGAGCGCGCGCATTTCCTCGTAATCGACGCGCCGCGCTTCGGCGAACAGCCAAGACTTCACACGGTTCCACGTCAAGGTTTCGAGCCGCCACTCAAACTCCGGGCTCGTGATTGCACGGTGGATGGCCGACACCTGCCCCTTCCATCCCTGGTGCGGCGCGAGCATCTTGCCCAACTCGCGGCTGTGTTGTTGGGCGAGCGCTACGCTAGACATGATGCGCCCGCCCCGCTCCGAAGCCTCCGAACAAAATTCGGAGTTCTCCGAACGCGATTCCGAGATTTCCGAACCGAACATCGCCATTCTCCATTCCAGCGACGGAACTGGAGAGACGCGATGCGCAGACGGATGAAAGGAGGTGGCCCACGACATGCACGTGGGCCACCATGCCGGTGGTCAGCCGGCGGGCGCGCGGGAACAGCTGGCGCGCCGAAAAGCTCATGATGCGGCCCTCGTGATAATCTCCCGGTGCGAACGGAAGAATCGGAGGGAAACGTCATGGCTGATCTGGAGAGCATCGAGGCGCGCGTTGGCGCGCTCGAAACTGAACTGGCGGTCGCTTACCGCCTGATCTGGCAGGAGCGATGCACTGCGCGCGCCGTGCAAACCATGCTTTGCGCCCTGATCGACAGCTTTCGACCCGGTGAGCCCGAGCGCGCCTCTGAATGGTTTGACGCCATGGAATTCGTCGCTACCCAGAACGCGGGTTTGATAGCCGACCTTGCGAGCGACGAAATCATCCGAGAGCACGGGCTTGATTCCGAAATGCTGGCGGCCATGGAAGACGAGAAGGCTGAGGTCGCGAAGCTTCTGCGCAACCTCTATGCGATGCTGAAGAACCCGCAGGGCGGCTTGGCCCGAGACTGACGCACTCATGCCGCGTCTCCCGTCGTGATGGGCGTCGATGAAAAAATGTCGGGCCTCAGATCGTGAGGCGGAATGCCGGTCGCCCGCGAGACTTCTCCTACACGCTCTGCCGGAACCTGCTTCCACATAGAGATGGCAGACGGCGAACAGTTGAGGGCGGCTGACAATGCGAGCCGACGCCCACGTTCAGCGTTGAGATATTCGAGGAGCTTTTCCATACCCCATACTTCATTCACACTGAATTTCAGTCAAGCTGATTTTTCAGTGAGAGCGAATGGTACTGACACGCGCGTTGCGGCAGAAAATGTGGATGGTCACGAATGCCAAGCCGGCGCGGCGCGAAAACTACATTCGCCAATGGCGCAAACATCGCGGGTTGACGCAGGAACAACTAGCGGAAGCCGTTGGCGTGGCAACCGCGACCATTTCCCAGATCGAGACCGGGAAACAGGGTTTTACCGACACCTCGCTTTACGCCATTGCAGAAGCTCTTCACGTGACAGCTGGAGACCTCCTCAGCGGCCCGCCTGCTGTGTCCGGCGCACCTGCTGGAACCGAGGTCCCCTTGATGGGATATCTTGGGGCGGGGGCGGAAGTTGAGCCCGACTTCGAGCAGGTTCCGCCCGAGGGCCTGGACCAGGTCTCCCTTCCCTTCGATCTCGATGACGACCTAATTGCATTCAAGGTTCGCGGCGATTCGATGCTGCCGTTTTATCGTGACGGAGCAACGATTGTCGTCTTTCGCGAACAGAAACGCCCGCTAACGACCTTTTACGGCGAAGAGGCGGCAGTCCGGACAAGCAACGGCCGGCGCTTCATCAAGACGATTATGAGAGGCGACGGAGACAGCGTCACGCTCACCTCTTGGAACGCCGCGCCGATCGAGAATGTCCGCCTCGAATGGATTGGTGAGATATTCGCAGTTCTACCGCCCGCAGCGATGAAGAAAGCAATTCGTCAGGGTGGCGTTCAAGGTCAACTGAGGCTCAAAACAGCCTGACCCTCCTGCCATCGGCCAGTTGACGGCCGAGCGCGCGGGCTTTACCCGCGCGCGCTCTCGCAGTCGTGCGTTCGCGCGGATCAGAGATATAAACTTTCAAACATCATAGCTCTACGTTGAAAGGTACACTCTACGTTCAAACGTAGAGCTCAAATCTTCAGCGTTTATGTCGCGCGGCATGTGCGCCGTAGCTAGCGCTACGGCTCATGCCGTCTTCAACGTTGATCACAATCTTAAACCTCTCCGAACTGGCGCTTCGCGCGCGAGGCTCGGCTTGCCGCCGTCTGAGAAAATTTCAGCAGCACTGATTTTTTGGATTGACGGAATTTTCAGTGTCACTTAAGTTTTTAGGCAAAGGAGACATCCGATGCCCCACGACCTTACCCGCGACGGCCTGATCTCAGCCCTCACACCAAGCCTGCTGCCGCAGACGAAGCCGGTGTTCCTCCGCGACCTCCTGCGCATGAAGCGCAACCGCGGCGATGCCGACGTCGAGCAGTTCAAACTGACCTGCCGCGAGTTCGGGTCCGGACTGAACGCGACGATTTCCGGCGCGGCTTGGGCCATGCGTCAGTGGGTCGCCAAGGCCGATCGCTTGGGCTGGACCGACATGAAGGTCGCCCGCTGCACGGCTTTCCTCGCCGACCTCGATGCGGTTCTCGCTGGCAATCTGACCGGATGGGACATCGCGCGAGCTGCTGCCTGAAACTGTTTCCCCATCCGACTGAAGGATCAATCGACATGGCCGCAAAGGCGAAAACGACCTCGAAGTCCAAGGTTCCAGCTGAGCCATTGGTTGCGTACAAGGGCTTCAACCGCGACTTGACCTGCACGCCGGAAGGGCGATCCTTCCAGTACGAGATCGGCAAGACCTACGACAACGGCGGCGGTCCCGTCGTCCGGTGTGGCGATGGTGCGTTCCATTGGGTGGAGATGCCGCTCGATGCCTTCACGTATTACGGCCCGGCCACCGGTCGTTACGCCATCGTCGAGCCTTCAGGTGAGATAGCCCGCGAGGAAAACAGTGACACCAAGGGTGCGTCGAGCATTCTGTCGATCAAGGTCGACATATCGATCGGCGACCTGACCCGTCGCGCCGTCGCCTGGGTTGCGGAAATGGCGCGAAAGCAGGGAAATGGGCAGTTTGCCGCCGGGTATCGCGGCCACGCCTCTGCCGCCGGGGATTACGGCCACGCCTCTGCCGCCGGGTATCGCGGCCACGCCTCTCCGCCGGGGATTACGGCCACGCCTCTGCCGCCGGGGATTACGGCCACGCCTCTGCCGCCGGGTCTGGCGGCCACGCCTCTGCCGCCGGGGATTACGGCCACGCCTCTGCCGCCGGGTCTGGCGGCCACGCCTCTGCCGCCGGGTCTGGCGGCCACGCCTCTGCCGCCGGGTATCGCGGCCACGCCTCTGCCGCCGGGTATCGCGGCCACGCCTCTGTCAAAGGGAAAAATTCAATTGCGCATGCGGCTGGGCCGAACGGCACGGCCACTGCCGTCGAGGGGAGTGCAATCAGCCTCGGCGCCTATGATGACGCCGGCAATCTCGTCGCCGTGCGGGCCGCCATGGTCGGGCATGACGGTATTGAGGCCGGCAAAACCTACCGTCTGTCGATCTCCGGAGACTTCATCGAAGTCGAAACGCCGGAGGCCGCCTGATGGACGCCGCTCTCAACGCCGCGTGCAATTGGCTTGTCGAGCATCATCGGATCACAGCTGCTCTCATCGTTGGCATGAGCTGGGCCGCGTCCGCGTATGCGGGGATGCCGATATGAGCCCGCGTGAAGTTCTAGACGCGATCCGCGACCTAGTCGAAGCCGCCGAAATGCAGGGCTGGGATGCCCTGCCCGACCTGAAGCCGGTGCTCGATCGTGGCCGTGAGGCTTATGCCGATCTGCAGGTCGTGATGGCGGATGGCGACGACGATATTGGCGCCGGACGATCTGCCTTAATTGTAGGGCTCGACGCCGTTGGATACGGCATGATGGCCGGCGTTGCGGATGACTGGCAGACCTCCCTGACAGATAGCCAGTTGGCAGAAGCGGCAGACGCCCTCGGTGTCGAGGCGTCGTCATGACCGTCCAGATCATCCACCCGGCCGACCGCGCTACCTGGCTCGACGCCCGCAAGCAGGATGTGACGGCATCGGTCGCGGGGGCCCTTCTCGGCGTTCACCCCTACCAGACGCCCTATGGCCTTTGGGCGGAGAAGTCCGGCCGGGTGGCGAGCGACGATGCCGACAATCCTGTCTTGCGCCGCGGGCGCCTGCTGGAACCGGTCGTCATCGAGATGCTGCGCGAAGATCGGCCGGAGTGGACGGTCGAATACAGGCGCGACAACGCCTACTGGCGCGACACGGAAGCCCGCATCGGCGCTACACCGGACGCCTTCGCGACCCGTCCCGACATTTTCGGCCAGGGCATCGTGCAGGTGAAGACCGTCGCTGAGGATAAATTCCGGCGCGAATGGATCGATGCGGAAACGGGCGACGTCGTGCTCCCGCTCTGGATAGCGGTTCAGGCGATCGTCGAGGCCACGCTGACGGGCGCGACATGGGCTTGCGTGGCCGTCATGGTCATCGGCCGGGGCATTGATCTGCAGATCGTCGATATTCCGCTCGACGCCGGCGCGCGCGTCATGAACCGCCTTCGGCGTGACGTCCGCGAGTTCTGGCGCAAGGTCGAGGTCGGCGAGGAGCCTCCAATCGACTGGAACCGGGACGGCGCTTCGGTGGCGGAGGTCTACCGCGACAGCATGCCTGATCGGAAGGACCTGACGGCCGTCGAAGGGCTGGACGAAATATCCGGCAGGTTTGTGGATGCCCGCGAGGCACACGCTGTGTCCGGAAAGGCCATCGAGCAATTGCGCCCCCGGATCCTGCATGCACTCGGCGCGGCTGAAACCGGCTTCACCACGAACTGGAACATTGTAGCGCGCACGTCGGTGCGGACTGGCCCGAACGGTCAAGCCGTGAAGTCGCGCTCGCTTCGCATCACCCCGAAGGAGAATCCCGATGCGCGTTTCTGATGCCCCCTCGATCGTCGGCCCCGCCGACGCCGGCCTGGGTCACAACAAGCCGCCGGTATCAGTGCTGTTCGTCGATGAACACAAGGACCTGATCACTGAGGTCGAAGCACTGGCCGGCCGCGCCAACACGGCGAAGGATGGCCTTGTCGCCGGCAGGATCGCCAACGACAACGAGCGGGATACCTGGGTGGCGCTCGGGCTCGCCGCGAAGAAGGTTGCAAAGCAGGTCTGCGACAAGCGCGACGAGATCGTTGGGCCGATCCGCGAAGAACTCAACGATTGGAACCGGCTGTTCGGCGTCAACGTCAATCCGCACCCGGAGAGCCTTCATGCCCGCTGCCTGAGGATCAAAAACGCGGCGGAAAGTCTTGCTGGCGCCTATGCCGACGCGCAACGCGCCGCCGCGCAGAAGGCCGCCGCCGAGGCCGCCGCCAAGGCGCGCGAGGAAGCCCAGCGCAAACTCGACGAGGCTGCTGCGTCGGCCGAAGGCGTAATTGCCGACGTCGCGCTTCAGGAGGCCGAAAAGGCCGAACACAAGGCCAAGCACCTCGAGGCTCAAGCTCTCGGCGCGGCGACGGGGCCGGTGCGCACCGACGCCGGCACGATCAGCGAACGCAAGCAGTGGGACTTCCGCATCGTCGACATCGCCAAGGTCGACCTGAATGGCCCGCTGCGCGCTCACATTGGCATCGACGTCATCGAGAAGGCGATCCGCGCGCACATCCGCGCGAACCGGAACACGGTACCGCTGACCGGCGTCGAAATCTTCCAATCCAGCAAAGCCCAGCTGCGGTGAACGGCGGCAACAGGAGAAACACGCCATGAATGCAGTCGTTGAAGCCAAAGGTCCACGCGAGATCGATGTGGTCCGTCACCAGTTCGATCAGATGGGCGACCAGTTCAAGGCCGTCCTGCCTGCCCATATCCCCGTCGAGCGCTTCGCGCGCGTCGTCATGACCGCGATCCAGAACAATCCTCAGCTTTTGCAAGCGCCTCGGAAGGAGCTTTTCAACGCCTCGATGAAGGCGGCGCAGGATGGCTTGCTGCCGGACGGCCGCGAGGGCGCGCTCGTGCTGCGCAAGTCGAAGAACAGCTTCTCGATAACCTGGCAGCCGATGATCGCCGGCGTGCGCAAGAAGGCGCGCAACAGTGGCGAGATATCCACATGGGACGCCCACGTGGTCTACGCCAACGACTTCTTTCAGTTCCAGCTGGGAGACGCGCCGCAGATCAATCACACCTACGATCTAAAGCAGGATCGCGGCGAGCCCGTCGGCGCCTATTCCGTCTGCGTGCTGAAAGACGGCTCGAAATCCTACGAGGTCATGTCGACCAGCGAGATCAACGCGATCCGCGACCGGTCGGACGGCTGGAAAGCGTTCAAAGGCGGGTACGTCAAGTCCACGCCATGGTCGACCGATTGGGCCGAGATGGCGCGCAAGACGGTGGCCAAGCGGCATTCCAAGGTGCTGCCGATGTCGACTGACCTCGATGACCTTATCCGCCGCGACGACGAACTCTACGACATGAAGGGCGCGAAGGACGAGGCCCAGGAAAGACGCCCGAAATCTCTCGCCGACAGACTGGACCAGATCGCCGACGAAACGGACGCCGATCCGGACACCGGCGAGGTCATCGAACATGAATCGGAGCCGTCCGCCCCCAGCGGCTCCGACCGCGGCAGGTCTTCCTCAGAAGATTCCGCCGCTGGCAAGCCGCCGTCGGATATCTCCTCCAGCCCGGACGGCGGCGACCCCATTTCCGAAGCGCGACGGCGCGGAGCGGAAGCCCGCGAAAAAGGTATGAGCCGTAAGGCTCTGCCGAAGGAGTACCGCTCCGACGAACGCCTGATGTCCGCCTATCTGGACGGCTTCGACACGGGAGAAGCGGAAGACCGCGAACCCGGTGCGGACGAGGAGGAATAGGTCATGGCCTGGTTTTCTCCCCTCACCCGCGACGTGGTCGACCTGCAGCCGGAAGAAATCCAGCCAGACGCTGCACCAGCGTCGCTTCTCGACCGTGGCAGAGCGTCCGTCAGCGGCATGCTGGACCGGTTCCGCGCGGATGAACGGGCGCTCGTCGCGGATATCGAGGATCGGACAGAGCGGCTTCGTCAGACGCGCGTCGCTATCGAGGCTTTCGAGGCTGCCGACAAAATCCTGATCGCCGGCGATCCCGACTTCGCTGAGGTGGAACAGCCTTCTGCCGCGCCGGGCAAGTCCGTCATCACCATGAAGCAGAAGAACGCCCGATCATGACGACCTTTCGGGTGCACTTCACATCCGGCGAGACGATCGACGTCATTGCCGCCAATCCCACACAGGCCAGAGACATTGCCCGCGCGCGCAAGGGCGGCGGGATCGTGTCGAAGGTCAAGGTCCTGAAAGGAGCCTGAAATGCCGAAATTCTGCATCTTCGACACCGAGACGACCGGCTTGTTCCTGTTCAAGGATCCTGAGACCGGCGAGCCGATCCCGGCCGATGATCCGCGGCAACCCCGGCTGGCGCACTTCAGCGCGATCCTGCTCAATGACGATCTCGATGAAGAGGACGAGATAGACCTCTACGTGAAGCCAGACGGATGGGAAATGCCAGCCGAGGCCGGCGCGGTGAACGGTCTGACGACGAAGTTCCTGGCCGAGAACGGGACGCCGATCGCGGCCGTGCTCGAAACCTATGTCAGGCTGGTCGGCGCCGGATACGTCATGGTCGCCTTCAATGCGCAGTTCGACTGCAAGATGATGCGCGGCGAGTTGCGGCGCGCGGGCCATCCCGATCTGTTTCACGAAACGCCGAACATCTGCGTCATGCGCGCGGCTATGGCGCTGGGCGTCAAGAAGTCAGGGGGCGGCCGTGGCTACCCGAAGCTGACCGATTGCTCCGCGCATCTGGGCTTCTTCATACCGGAGGCACATTCGGCGAAGGGAGATACGCGTGCCACGCTGGCACTGTTCCGCCACCTGCACGCCGTCGGCGCGCTGCCTGACGCCAAGGTGCACCTCGCCAAGACGCCGCCGCTCGCGCCGGCAGCGGTCGATCCGCTTCCCGCCAACGCGATGCCGGAGCGATTCTGATGGGCACGTTCCGCAAAGGCGACCGCGTATCGGTCATGGGTACCGTTCGTCACGATCAGCGCGGCGATGCGCAGGTGTTCCTCGATATCGATGGTTACTACAGCCCGGTCTCTGTGGGGGCCGAAGAGGTCACGCTCGTCTACCCTCGCCTCGATCCCGGAGATCGCGTCCGCTGGACGAATGGGGTCGTGGCCCAGGTAATCGCTGCCGCCGACGGCTTCCTGTGGGTGAAATCCGACAAAGGCGAGCGTTGGACGTGGCCTGCTACCGAGGTGAGCTTCGTTGTCCCGGCGCCTCCCATTGAGCCTCCCGCCTCGCTACCGGCGATCGAGCACCTTCCCGAGACGCAGGAGGTCGAGTTCTGATGGCCGAACCATTCACCCTCATCCGCGTCGTTGATACCGAAACGACGGGCATCGACGATCCCGCCGAGATGGTCGAGATCGGGTGGACGGATGTGCGCCTGTTCCCCGACGGCTGGCAGATCGAGCGCGGGCCGGAATCGGTCATCGTCAATCCGGGCATGCCGATCGGCTTCCCGGCGATGGCCGTCCATCACCTGACCGATGATCACGTCCGCTTCGGCGCGGACCCTGACGAGGTCCGGGCAGAGGTCGCGGCCGGCGCCGACATATTCTGCGCGCACAACTGGCAGTTCGATAGCCGCTTCCTGAAAACCCGCCTACCCTTCATTTGCACGTTGAAGTCGGCGCGGGTGATCTGGCCCGACCTGCAGGGCCATTCCAACGGCTCGATCCGATACGAGCTCGGGCTTGTGCCGCACGACGACGAGCGCGCGCAGCCCAGCCACCGCGCTGGGCCGGATACGTGGGTCACGGCTCATATCCTGCTCAAGCTCTTGGAGACACACACCGTCGAGCAGCTGCTCGACATCAGCGCCAATCCGATCAGGCTCCTCAAGTTCCCGGGCGGCAACAAGCATCGCGGCAAATTCTTCTCGGAGATCGCCCGCATTGACCCGTCCTATCTGCGCTGGGTCATCGACAAGTCGGAGTTCAACGAGGACGTGAAGTTCTCGTCAGAAGTGGCTTTGCGGGAGGCACGGTGATGTGCGTCCATTGCGACCGCCAGATGGGCAGAAAGCTCCGGACGCTCCGCCTGTTGCGAACCGGGCTAATCACAGCGGAAGAGCTGGCAAAGCACCTCCGTGTGTCGACCCGCACAGTCTACCGGGACATCAAGCGTCTCAAACGGGAAGGTCAGCCGATCCATGGTGAAGCCGGCGTTGGCTACCTGTTGAAGGTTCGGGAGGTGCGCCATGTCGGCTGACGTCCGCACCTGGTCGCCGCAGCAGGAGGCAGCACACAACCGCCTCGATCTTTCCGGCCAGCGTTTCGGCCGACTCGTCGTGATGGCCTTCGCGTTCACCAACAGCAATCGCAAGTCGGTCTGGCGCTGCACTTGCGATTGCGGAACGGCGGTCGAGGTTCCGGGCTTTCGGCTGAGGTCTGGCCACACGTCATCGTGTGGATGCCTTCAGCGGGAAGTGGGCGACGCCAACCTTGCAGCCGGCCATCGCCAAAACTTCATCCATGGCTGGGTAGGAACGCCGACCTATAAGTCGTGGGACAGCGCAAAACAGCGGTGTTTCAACCCGAACGACGATCACTACGATCGGTATGGCGGTCGCGGCATTACGATGTGCGCGCGCTGGCGGCGGTCTTTCAAGGCGTTTCTCTCCGACATGGGCGAACGACCAGAATGCATGACGCTCGATCGCATCGACAACGACGGCAACTACGAACCCGGCAATTGCCGATGGGCTACAGGTTCCGAACAGTCGAGCAACCGCAGAAATCCTTGGATTACGCGTCGCGCCAATGAGGCCGTGGCCGAGAAAATCACGGTGGTGATGTGATGCTGCCGACCGCCTTTCCCCTAACCTGGCCGGCGACGATGCCGCGCACCAAAACGCCCGTGAAGTCGCAATTCCGGACTTCGCTCAATGGCGCGCTGTCGAATGTGCGAGACAGCCTGTTCGCCTTTTCGCGCGATAGCGAGAAGAAGATCGAAGGTCTGGTCATCTCATCCAACGTGACGCTCGGAGAACAGAAGCCGCAGGATCCGGGTGTAGCAGTCTGGTTTTCGTGGGATGGGCTTTCCGTTTGCATCGCCGTCGACCGGTATCCGAAGGTCGAGGATAACCTGCAGGCGATCCATCACGTCATCGAGGCGCGCCGGACGGAACTCCGGCACGGCGGCCTGCACATCGTCAGGGCTACCTTCACCGGCTTTGCGGCTCTTCCCGCGCCGGGTGCGAAGAAATCGTGGCGCGAAGTGCTTCTGTTCGGCCCGGGCATGCTCCGCCCGAACCGCGACATGGTCGAGAAGCGCTATCGCGAGTTGGCGAAGGAACGCCACCCGGATGCCGGCGGCAGCGCCGAGGCTATGGCCGAACTCAACGCCGCCAAGGCTGAAGCTCTGAAGGAGATCGGCTAATGGTGGCCTATTCCTTCAAGAAGCAGTTCGCCGAGCCCATCTTATCGGGCCGAAAGCGTCAGACGATCCGGGCAGATCGCCGACGGCACGCGCGGCCTGGTGAGCGCCTGCAACTCTATACCGGGATGCGGACGAAGCACTGCAGGTTGGTCGCACGCACGACCTGTATCGCGGTGTTGCGTATCGTCATTGACATGCCGGCAGGCCGCCAACCCTCTATCATGCTTGACGGCCGTCCCGTCGAGGTCGGCCTCGATCACTTCGCTCGGCTCGACGGTTTCGAGGATTGGAGCGATATGGCGACGTTCTGGATGGACAACCATCCCGGCGTGGATCGCTTCGAGGGCGTGCTGATCCAGTGGGGCGCGCTCAATGTCTGACCGCCGCCCCTGCATCAACCCGCGATGCCGCCGCACGTTCAAGGCCGACGACGGCAGCAGCGAAACCATCTGCGGCAAGTGCTTTCGCATGCTGCCGGAAGCCACCCGCAAGGAGCATCGCACGTACTGGCGCGAGATCCGGAAATGGGATCGCCGTGTCGCCCGCACCTCGGACGCTCTCAAACTGCCAACCATGCACCGCATCAGAGAGCGGCTTTCGGACCGGCTGAACCGGCATTGGGATGCCGAGATCAAAGCGCCGTTCGTGACGCCCGAGAAGCCCGAAGGGCTCGACGCTTTTCTAGAGGAGGTCGGGCTATGACCTTCGAAGAACTATACCGGGCCGGCTTTGTCGTGCACCATCATTGTGGCGGCTGTGGCTCACCGGTCGGGTACGAAGTCCATCCAGAAATGGCAGCGGCATGCTTTCAGAGCGGGTGCGACTGCGGGGGAACATACCCAAACTATCGCCTGCTCACGCATGAGGAATTGGCGGAAATTCCTGCGCTACATCCGGAGGTAGGCCAATGACCCCTACCCTTGTCCACCGCTACGCCCTCCCGATTCGCGAGGCCATCGAAACCCTGCTGGGTGACGCCGTCGGCGACTGCGACGGCTGGCGCATCCGCGTCGAGGGCGACGAGGTCGTGATCGACGTCTTGGCACCGGCACCCGGCATCACGCCCACGCTAGAAGACATAGCCTCTCTTTCGCCCACAGGAGGCGCTGAAGAGGCGTTGGACGCGGTAGGCCCAGAGATACCAGACGCACCCGCAGCGCCCACGCTACCCGCAGCGGAACCGGAAGAGCCAGAGATGAAAGGCGGTCCTCTCGCGCGTCGCGCGGCTATCGCCTGCTCTGAACGCGGCTTCTGGACCTTCCTTGGCGTCTCCAGTGCGGAAGACGCAAAGGCAAACGTCTGCCGGCGCTGCGGAATCACGACGCGCAAGATGCTCGACCACGACGAGCGTGCCGCTGCCGTCTGGCAGGACATCGACGGAAAATACCGGCTTTGGCTTGAGGGCCACGATGTCGAGATATAGCCGACCGACGATCGATGCGCCGCCGCTTGTGCCGGTAATCCCGCCTCGGTTCATGACCGATGAGCAGTTGCGATCGCACTTTGGGCTGTCCGAGCGCGCGCTGAACCGCCTCCGGGCGACGCGCCGTTTTCCACAGCGGGACGAACTTATCAACAAGACAGACCGGCGAGCCGTCGAGGCATTCTTTGACCGGCGCGCGGGCATCCATTCTCCTGTCGTGGCCGGCGCCTTTGCCGGCGGTATCGATGGAGAAGAAAACTTCGATGACTAAGCTCAGAAAGGACCGGCCCGGTTACCAGGGCAGGAAACGAGGCGACGGCACAGTCGCGCACTATTGGAACCCGAAGCGCGCATGCAAACGCGCGCCAGACGGCCTTCCGCTGCGTCTGCTACCCGACGGCGCCGAGGACGGAGAGATCGTCCGCCTTTGCCGCCTTTGGACGGATGAACTTCTTGCCGATCTTGAGAATATCAATCAGCGCGACGTATTCGACGGGACGGTATCGTCGCTGATTCGCATCTACCGGACCCACGACGAATCACCGTTCAAAGCGCTGAAGCACACGACGCGCATACGTGACTACGAGCCGTCGCTCCGGTTGATCGACAAGACTGTCGGGAAACGCCAGGTCTCGCAGCTGAAGGGTGAGGATTTCCGCCGCTGGTATAGAGAATGGGGGTCAAAAGGTCGAACGCGGCGCGCGCACGGCGCGATTCGCAAGGTGCGGGCGATATGCTCGTTTGGCGTCGAGCAGAAGCTGCCGGGATGCTCTGCCGCGCGGGAGATCCTGTCGTTGATACGCTTCGACGCGCCCGCGACGCGAAAGATCAAGATGGAATACGAGCATGCGCTGGCTATCTGCAATCAGGCGATCAAGAAGAAGCGCCCGTCCATTGCCCTGACGCAGGCGATCCAGTGGGACACGGCGTTGCGCCGCATCCATATCATCGGAGAATGGTTGCCGGTCGAGGACGGCGACGTCGGCGGCATCGTGCGCGGCAAGACAAAATGGCGGGGCCTGACGGCGGCCGATATCACCGCGGGCATGATCCTGACTGTGCCTTCGACCAGCAAGAACAAGGCGGCGACCAGGCATGACCTGAAGGCCTGCCCGCTCGTGCAATTGGTGCTGAAGAAGATCGCTTTCCCGAAATTCGGCCCGCTTATCGTCTCGGAAGAGACTGGCCTCCCGTACCGTGAAAACTACTATGCCACGGATTGGAGAGAGATCGCCAAGGCCGCCGGCGTTCCTGAGACCGTCTGGTCGATGGACGCTCGAGCTGGCGCCATCTCGGAAGCCGAAGAGGCAACGGGAAGCATCGAACTGGCGCGCAAAATGGCTGGCCACACGAACGCACGGACCACACTCGGGTACGTCCGGAATGACGATCTTGACAACAACCGCAAGGTCGCCAAGGCGCGGTCGAAACTGAGGAAGTGAAACAGCCCTGAAACGGCAGTGAAACGGCGAAATGCGCTCAATCGTTGAACAGCAGAAAAATCAAGGCCTAGAGTTGGAGCGGGTGAAGGGAATCGAACCCTCGTATTCAGCTTGGAAGGCTCTTCGGCCTTGAACCCTGCCAATGCGTCGTTTCACTGCTGCCTATGCAAAAGACGGGGCACCGTCAACGTGATCGTGGTCGTTGCACGGCACGGCACAAACGCAAAAAAGCCGCGCGGCCCTGTCGGACCGCGCGGCAATTGGTGGGGGCATGAACCGGTGACCGACCGGCGGCGGATGCGCCCGGATGGGCGGATGGCGTTACGGCTTGAAGCCCCCGCCGACCATGAAGGCGACAATCGCCAGGATGATGCCGCCGATGATGAGGCGCGTGATCCATGTCAGCGTGTCGCTGACGCCGGACAGCTTGACTTCGAGGCGGTTGAACCTGTCGTCC
Organism: Mesorhizobium sp.; assembly: GCF_023954305.1. Lineage (NCBI taxonomy): Bacteria > Pseudomonadati > Pseudomonadota > Alphaproteobacteria > Hyphomicrobiales > Phyllobacteriaceae > Mesorhizobium > Mesorhizobium sp. The sequence goes on from NZ_JAMLIG010000006.1 coordinate 22,736, forward strand.
ATGTGCTTCCATCGCTCATCATGACGGGCGCTTTCGATATCCCGCCGCACCCGCCAGTTCTCAAGGGCGACGACACGTGCCCGGAGATCGCCTGCGTCGGTCATAGCCTGTTCCTTGTCGATCAACTGCCCGCCCTTTCAATGCACTGCAATGGAGATGGTTCGGCTACCGCCAGCACTCTCGGCGCTCGCCGTTCCGGTCGTTGCCGAGAACGCGCTCGTAGCCGGGGCGGTCCGCCTGAATGAGCGCCACCGTTCCGGCCGGGCTGAGGTTATTCTTGCTGAAGCCCGCGCAACTGTTCGCAGGCGTCGACTGGCATCCCGCTGCCCCGAAGGCCGACAACGCACAGGTCGTAATCAGACATGCTCTGAAGCTTGGCATCGTCGCCCTTCCTTTCCAGTTCGGCCTTGCCGTCCGCAATCGCCACCTCGGCAATGCGTCTGTCATATCCGGCTGTTTCACCGCGCCAGTGGCCTATTGCGTAGAAGATGCCGGCGCCGACGAGGAAACCACCGAGAGCCGCCCCGCCGAGTTTGACCGTGTCGAGAAGGGAGAGCATCAGAACAGCCACCCGATGACGAACCCCGCTCCGAATATCGCCATGGCAGCAGCGACGGCGATCAGAATGACAGGGACGAGAAGGACGACCGCCGCGCCGGCCGCGAACTGAGGATCGTTGACCATCACAGCACCTCCTGCACGGCCTTGGCGGCAAGGCGCTTGCGACGGCGATCCCAGATGACATAGCCGGCCCCGGCCGCGATGACGAAGGCCAACAATATCCATGGCCCAAGCGACATGAGCGACGTCGCGCCATCCCGAACCGAATCCGCCGTCTCCTTGACGACGGTCGCTACGCCGCCGATGCCGGTGACCGTCGTGATGACCTCCGTCTTCGACACGCCCTTCCCGGCCGCGTCGTCTACCACGGCTGCGGCTGCATCGAGCTTGGGCTTCGTCTCGCGGTCCTTGATGGCCTTGCCGATGGCCTCAAGCGTGCGAGGTCCGGCCCATCCGTCCGCCTTCAGTCCGTTGGCGGTCTGAAACGCCTTGACAGCGCGCTCCGTGGCATAGCCGAAGTCGCCGTCGACATTGATCGGGCCGAAGCCCAGCGCATTGAGATTGTCCTGAAGCTCCGCGACGAAATCGCCACGGGAGCCGCGATGCAGGATCGCATCCACCTTCAGTGGGCCGGAGACAAGCTCAGGAGGAGCGACAGGCATGGGCGGTGGAGTGGGCTTGCCCGAAGCCGCCTTCGCCCTGTCCAGCAGCGCTTCGATCCTCTCGGGACTCGTGAGGCTTTTGTTGAGCTTGTCGCCGGCATAGAAGCTCTCGCCGCGCTTCACCTGACGTTTCCCGCCCTTGCATGGCGCGAGCACCGGAAACGAGGCCCATTCCTGAGCAAGCCGCTTGCCGAACTCGGTACGGCTGATCCTGCCCGCCATGAATTCGGCATAGCCGCGGCGTTTCAGAAGATGGTAGCCGAGACGATCCTGAAGATCGGGCGTGAATACCATACCGGTATCCAGTCCGAGTTCGGTGACCAGTCCGGCCAGCGTCGCTTTCATGAACTGATAGCCGCCCGTGGCAGACGATTTGAACCGCTTCGACCAGCCGCCTTGCGCAGCCTGGATTTCCGCGATCGTCATCTTCGTGACCGGCTTCGGGAGCTTGCTCTGGTTCTGCCCGTAGATGACATCGTAGCCAGAGCGCGCAGCAGTACCGACCTCAGTCTCTCGGATGAAGTCGAGCAACAGCGCTGCGCCGGCAGGCACAGACTTGTCCATGACGCTTTCCTTTCAGGATTGTCGGGGAGTTCAGGTCAGTTCAGAGTGAAGGCGCGGACCTGAGCATGCCGGCCGCCGCCTTGTGAAACTTGCTTCCGGCGGCGGCCGTTCAGAGCACCTTTCCGGTGCTGTCCCGCCATGCCCTGCCATCGTATTCCTTCGTGCCCGGCGTGCAGATGATGCCGACCTTCTTGCCGCCGCACTTCGAGCAACGCAGCTTGGGCACCAGATCGTTGTACATCGCCCCGTGATCCGGCCCGAACCGGTCACGCAGTGCGATCATGTCGAGGTCGGCGCCGTGATGGCAGCGGTGGTTGTGACAGTGCACACGGATGCGATCGCCGCTCTCTATGACGTCCTGTATCGTGATGCCCTTGGACATACGAACAGAATAGGAACAGCGACGGGCTGTTGGCAAGCCTCAGGTGGTCTACCAGCCGGTCTCGATGTCGAGCGCGTCGAGCGCGGTCTGATCTTCCGCAGCCGCAGCGGCATCCTTGAGCGCCCAGCTATGGTTCATCGCCGCCGCGCCCCACGCTGCCATGGCAAGTAGGATGGAAAGCCCTTCGGCAAACGTCACGGTGAAGGTGCTGTTGTCCGCCGTGCGGAACGTAGCCCCCTCGACCGCCCCATGACCCATAGCGACGGCGGCTGAATAGCTGGCCTGCGAGATCAGCCAGTTGGTGCGGTCTTCGAGGTTGCGGGTTTGCAGGACTTTGCCGGCCATAGTGCCAGTTTCGACCGTATAGCCGCCTGTCAGAACATCGTTGAGCCTGGCGTTGATCGCGACGATCTTGGCGTCCTTCGCCATCTCGAAATCGAGCGCGTCAAGGTCCTGTTCGGTCGGCTTGTCGCCCGGCCCGAACCACATCAGGCCGCTATAGTCATCTCCATCCAGCGACCACTCGGCTCCCGGGTAGAAACGAGAAAGCTTTTCGGACAGCGCCATCAGACAATCTCCATTGCGATCAATACGGATGCTGCGCGACCGAAATCCACATTATCCGTATCGGTCGTATCCCGGTTGATATGCGCGTTGATGCCTCCGCCTGTGCGCGTCTTCATCTGGACCTTGTAAGTGATCACCGACGTCGTTCCGGGGGAATCGATGTCCAGCAGAGGAACAGCAACCAATCGGTCGCTTTGAGCCAGCGCCATCGTGCGGGAACGGCTCCCGGCAGCGCCACCGACAGAAAGATCGGTGCTATCGCGCACAAGTTTTACGAACGCCGGGTAATTCGCCCCATAGGGGCCTACGTTGACCATCCCGAACACAAGGATGCGGCTGGTCGAGATGAGTGGCGTGATTGAAACGCTCAACCCGGTCACGTCCACAAACGAGCCGCTGGAGGTAGAGAACGTGTCGGTTTTGACAGTATAGGCGACGTTGCCGGGTCGCGCCTTCGTGAAGCCAAGTAGGGTGGCAGGAACAACAGCTCTGCCGGTATCGGTCCCGGCGTTCACTTCGCTCTGCGTCGCAAGTTCGATCAGGGCAGCAACGGTATCCGATGCATTACCGACAAATGTCCGAATCTGCGCGGCCGTCAGTTCTTCAAGACCACCCGTCCCGGCGGTCACCCTGCCCAACACGCGCGCCGTAGCCATCGTCAGGCCCGACGACGCTACCGCGCCGACCTTTGCCTTCTCGGTATCAAGCTCTTCTAGCGCGGCCTGCACATTGGTTGCAGCAATGTTCCCGGCTGGCGTGACGCTGATGCTGCCCGCCCCGCCCGTGGCTGCGTCCTGTGCCTTTTCGGCCCAATGCTTCGCCGAGTAGGAGCCCGGCTCTACCTCAATGTCTTCGTCTTCTTCCGCCCATTTCTCTGCCTTGTCGCGGGCATTCTCAGCGCCGGTCTTGGCCGTGGCCGCCAAATCCTTCTCATCTTCGGCTTTCGCCGCCCAATGTTTAGCCGAATAGGAGCCTGGCTCGACTGTGACGTCTTCGGCTTTTTCCGCCCAATCCTGCGCCTTGTCGCGGGCGGCCTCGGCCAATTCGCGATCCGAGGCGATGCTCGTCCCGTCAAGCAGGATATCCCAAGGGCTATCACTGTCGCCGGGCTCCTGATTGGTATTGTCCGAGAGCGCGATCCAGATGATGTCATCATGCAGAAGGACGTCGCGCTCGCTGAACTCCGAAATGCTGTCCCATCCCTCGGAACGCCACGTGATACCGACGGGACCGGCTGGCCCCATAAGATCGTCAAGGGCGACGAGATCGGCCCATGCCCCGTTCTCCTGACGCCACTGGATGTGCGTCGGATTGATGGCGGGGTAGAGCCGAAGTTCTGCGCCGGGGCCGGGAGGTCCACGATGGAATACCATCACCTCGGCGTCAGGCACGAGGCTTTCAATCGTCATGCTTGCCATGTCAGCGGGTGATCCCTTGCGTGATGGTCACTGAGCCGATAGCGAATTGGACCTCGGCGCCGTCGGGGAAAATCCAGACGATATCGTGGACATAGGTTCCGGCGCCGAGCGCGCGCAAATCCTCGTCCTCGACGTGCCACGCGAGCACACCGTCAACAGGGTCGCCGAGTACAGTCAGCCGACCGTTGTCAGCGTCGAGTTGGAATTCACTGAGCGATTCCACGGAACGGCGGATATGCTGACGGAAAGAATGTCCCGTCAAATCGATCGGGTCGTGGCCCCCGCCGCTGTTTTCGGCGGTTTCGCGCAACACGATCGCCTCGCGAAAGTCCTCATTGGTCGAGACTTCGATATCGATCCTGAACAGGGACGACATGCTACCGCACCCAAACCTTGATCGTGCCTGCCGTGAGGTTAGAGCTTCCCGTGTGTCCCGCGCCATAGACCGGGACGATGCGAATCTTCGCGACATCGGTCGTAACCGGCCCATCCCCGCCGTGACGCGCCCACGGACGATGACCGGTGTTGCTCTCGTCGGCGGCGTATCGGAAGTTGCCAAGCTGACTGGCCTTGTCGCCAATCACCATCACCTGCCCGGAACGCGCGCCATTCCGCTCACCTTGCGGCAGATTGTTTAGGCGAAAGCGATTCTGACCATCGCCGTTGGTAATCGGGATCACAGCGTTTGCCGCAGTAAGGAATTGCCCCCACAGTTCCCATCCGGTGCCGGCCCCCGCCCCCGAGTAGTCGTTGCCGTTGATGTTCTGGCAGGAGACCATGATCTCGCTGAACACCGACGGAAGGGCCGCGTCATACTGTGCGATAGGGGCAGACACCGTGAAGGTGCTGAACTGCGACCATCCGTGGATCGGCAGCAGAGCCTTCAGGTCTTCGGAGGAAATCATCTTTGTCTCACCAGCCGACACGTCGAAAAACGAGAAGAGATCGTCGTTGGCGAAAGAGCCCTCCACGTTCGCCGCCGTGAAGGCGCGGTGAAGGAGGTGAAGCGCGAACAGGTCCGGCGAAAGCTGCAACCATTGGCTCGTGACGGGATTGTAGCGCCGGAACTGGTTGACGTCCTTGTTCCACCACAGCGTCTTCTTGTCGACCGGGGCCACCGTGCCGATAGTGACCGAGGCCAGCCCCATCACGTTCAACAGCGACCCCAGCATGACCTTCGCGTCAAGCGGCGCGGCTTCGTCCAGATCGCCAGCAGAGACGATGAGCTTATGAGAGTTCGGATTGAAGGCGACCATATCATTCCACCGTCAGTTCAGCAGGGAGGGAACCGAAGGCGACGATCACCTTGTCGCCAACGGTGGAAACGTCCAGCCCGTCACCATGATCGATCGTCCGAAGCTGGATCATGTCGTCATCGAGGGCGGAGAATATCTCGCCGGGACCGTCGCCGATGTTCTCGGCACCCGTGAGCGTACCTCCCTCTCCACCGAGGCCGGCAACGACATTGGCGCGCGTGATCTTGTAGTGCTGGTTTGTGCCGGTGTCGTAGATGACCAGGAAGTTGCCGTTGGCGATCGACGTGCGCTCCTGAAGCCCGTTGACGTCCAGCCGGAACGTCCTGTTCGAGCCGAGCGATCCGCCGCCCTGTATGCCTTCCGTCGTGTTGATTTGACGGAGAAGCGGAACCATCCCCTCGGTATCAAGGGCGTTGATCGCGCTCTCGATCGTTTGGAAGAGGTAGTTGAACAGGTAGGGGTCCGCGTCTCCGCACTCGAAGCCACGACGGATTTGAGCGACGTCGGGCACAGTGATGCCGCCGTCCACCGCCCACGGCGGATCGAATAGAGCCATGATTTAGCCTCGTCAGTGAATGGGAATTTGTCGCGGGAACTTGCCGGTGCAGAAGCCGCCCCAGCCCGCTCCGAAACCGAAGGGCGGCCCATCGGAATGCCAGAGTTGTAAGCGGACGCCATGGGCGATTGGCAGGACCTGCCGGAACAGGTGAGCTATCGCGATTTCGGTGCCGCTCAGCAGCCGGCCCGTCGCGATCGCCACCATCCCGGTCCGCTCGCGATAGATCACCGCGTTGTCGCCGAACAGGATTCGAACGGCCTCCGTAAGGCCCGGCCGGCGATAGTCGGCGGTGAGCGCGATCGCCCGCGCCTTCAGGAACCGGCGATAGAGCTCGTCATCGGTAAAGCAGAACTCGACAAACTCCGGCCCGCCGCAGTTCCATTCCGCCTCGCAGAAGCCGCGCACCGGTATCACCGGAATGTCGCAACCGTCATTTGCGCAGGCGAAGCCGAACACCGGGCGTCTTTGCCCGGCACAATGGCAGCGGGGCCAGCCCAGAGCCTTGCCGAGAATGGTCAACTGGTCGCCGACGGCCGTGTCGATGTCGAACGCGTCCAGCATATGGCAGGCGACATCGGCCGCTTCGGCGACCTGCTGGAGATAGGCGCGCATGAGACCGAGGAGGCGTGGGGACTCCCTGTATTGGGTGGCTACGCGATCAATTTTCGCTTCGACCCGATCACCAATGCTGCTGCAAAGCATAGAGGTAGACATCTCCGTTGATCGCCCGTAGCGGTCGGGTTGTTGCGGCGCGGCAGCGGTCGGAACAACAATACATGTTCCACGCGAACCATGGTCGTCGTTAATGGACGGTATTCAGACGACGTACCTTACATGCACGTCGGGGAGCAGTATCACGGGCCGCTCGAAGATCGTCGTGGGCAGTTCTTCAGCGACGATCAGATCAGAGACGCGGGCAATCCGTACCCCCACCACTTCGATACCCGAAACCCGTGCCGCCTCCGCCCTCACCCGCGCCGCCTTTACCGTGTCGCCATTCTTGTATTGGCAATCGGAGGCGAAGAAGTCGGCCACCGCCTGCGAGATGGTCCCCACCGTGGGCGGGGCGCAGTTGCAGGCGTCCCCGAGATAGCGCACGTCGATCTCCACCCTCACCCTGACCTCGGTCGGACGAATGAATCGCGACGTCTGGCAGAAGCCGCCGGACACGATCTCGACATTGGTGTTGCCGTAGAGGTGGATGCCTGCGACGGTCGCATTGTAGACCTCCGTGGCCACCGCACCGTCATCACCGCCGACGACGGCATAGGCGACCGAATGCGCAGGCTGCCCGAGGCTGTCCGCTGCGTCCGTGTCGTTGATCCGCACAGTTGCCCATGTCACGCCGTCGAGCGCCTTCAGCCGGTTTATGGCCTGCAAGGTCGACACATCGGCCTGCCCCTGATTCGTGATCCGGAGACGGAACGCACCATCCAGTTCACCGGACGGTCGCACGAGCCGGCGAAGCTTCGCCAACATGTCGAGGCGCACATCTTCCGCTTGGTCCACGTCGAAGGACTGGTAGGCGTCTTCGATGACTTCCCAAAAATCCGCCGACAGATCGGCGAACAGCCCGTTCAACTGCCCGAGCGTGGATTGCGCGTCCTGCCGCACGCCGGCGCCGAACACGCCGACCATGGCCGTCTCGATCTCGGCAAGGATGTCCGGAAGCAGCTTGCGGGAGAAGCCGGCCGGGACAACGCCATAAGGCTCAGGCATTGATCGTCACCACTTCATCGAACTCGGTCTGAAGCTGCACGCCGTAGACCTCGAAATGCCGGCGCTCCGGATGGAAGGCCGCGTCGAATGCGAGGATTTCGGTCACGCCGGGGACGGACAGAAGCGCGTCCTTCACGACCGCCTCGGCAACTGCCCGGTCGAATGGCTTCACGAAGACGAACCTGACCCATGGCACGCCAGCCGTCGTGTCGAGAAACCACTCGCCTTCCCAGAATTTCAGATGCTGCTTGACGTGCTGGGCCACGGCCGCGGCGTCGAGCACGGTTGCGAGATCGCCATCGTCCGTAACGTGCAGGTCATGTGTCTCGGGATCGAGAGACGGCGCGAAATAGCTCATCGGAACTTCATCGTCTCAAGACGGTCGCGGATTGCTGACAGCGCGGCGCGGACACCGGGTGTAAAACCGGGTCCTTCCACGTCGGCGCTCGCGATCAACACGGCCAAGGAATCGGAAACGATCTGCAGAAAGCTCTCGCCCTTGCCCTCGATCGCCACGGTTCCGTCGGGTGTGACGCGCATGCCGTTCTTGTGGTCATCCGTGCCGACGAAAAGGTTGGCATCGTCATAGTTGGCCATGGCGCGCTTCTGGCTGTGCAGGCCGGGATAGAAGACACCATCGGAAAACGAGTTCATCCGGTCGGTGTTGAGCGTCTGGGCGCCGTCATCGAGAAGCCAGTTGTCCTGATCCCGCCCGGTGAAGCGCACCATGCCCTGGTCGCCTTCCTTCACCGGAAGGGTCAGCGCGAAGCCAGCGGCGCGCGGCTGGTCGATCGGCACTTCCAACAGGTTCGGGAACTCGACTTCCTTGTCGCCAAAACGCGGCTTCCACAACACCTTCAGTTCGGCGGTCTGCTTGGCGTAGTCGACCTTCACCACTTCGGCCGGCAACGCGATCTGCGTGTCGATCCTCTCGTCTTGCGCCAATCCGCCGTGCGCGTCAGCGTAGACGCTCCGGTTTGCTCTACCGAGGAAGCCCGTCATCCCGTCACCATCCCGCCGGAAACGCGCTCGCACTCGGCTTCTACAAGGAAGTCCCCTTCTCCTCCGACGCCATTGTCGCCGTGGTAGCCGACATTGTTCACGCGAAAGAGCCCGCTTCCGTCGTTCATGTCGAGCACTTCGGATTGCACCATCACGAGCCGGTTCGGTCGTATCGCCGCGTCGAGGAGCGCCTGAAACGTGATGCCCCGATCGGTGACGGTCGGCACGCCAACCATGCCCGTCTGGGCCGAGACGTAGGCGATCTGGTTGAGGTATCCGTCGACCGGGATCGTCTCCAGCGTCTCGTTCTGCCATGACCAGTTGAATTTGTGCGTCCGACCGAGCATGTCCATCGCACGCCGGGGGCTGCCGACGATCGTCACCGGCCGCCGCGTGTCCGGCAGATCGTCCAGCCCCTTCAGTTCCCCGAGAGAGATGCCCGGCATGCTCTCCCGGTAGATGTCCTGCACGATGTCCTTGATCTTGGTGCCACGCGGCCACGTCTTCGCTACGACGCCCGTCCTGTCCGCTTCATCGCCATCGCCGACCGACACTTCGGAGATGACGTCGACCTCGTCCCGATCGTGATAGACCTCGCGAATCGAGCCTTTGAGGATCACGCCCATGCCGGTTTGCACGTAGCCGGCCTCCAGCGTCAGTCGGTCGAACTCCTTGCCGATCGCGTTGCGATGGTCCTTGCTCAGGTTCCAGATCTGAACCTTACCCTCGTTCGGAACACCGGAGATCGATTTCGAGATGTCGAAAGCGATCTTGAGGTCGGTCACCACGAGAGACGACGCGCCAGAGAACGTCGCCTTGACCTGCCGGAGGTATTTCTGGGCCATCAGATGTAGTGAAACAGCTTCACGGCACCGTTGACGAAGTTCGCCAGCGTCGGCGGACGCCATTTGCGATCGACATCGGCCGCGAAGATCGAACCAATGCCGAAGTCGAACGGGGCCAAAAGGTCGATCTCCGCAACGACCTTGCGTCCTTTCAGGACGTCCGTCTCGTCAATAGCGAGGTCCATCGCGAAGCGCTCCGCCTGCACATTGTAACGCAGCCGGATTGTCACCTTCCGGCCGTCGACCACCGTCGAAAACACCTGCCCTGGCGCGTCGATTATGGAGAGCTGGTTAAGCGCCGCCATCACTATATCCCGAGCACATCGGCGAGAATGGACGAGTTGGACCGGCCGGTGGCCGTCGTGGCCGACGTCGATGCAACCGAAGACGCAGTGTCGCCCCGAATAACGTCCGGTGAACCCTTCAACGCCGCTTCACCCGACGCCAGCTTTGATGAACTCATGCCCTTCGCCTGTCCGCCAGCCGGCGCGTTCTGCCCGACGCCGTTCACGTAGGCCGAACTGACGATGATGATCTCGGTGCACTCGGCGGTGAATTTCAGCACCCGCGACCAGTCTTTGTCGCGGTCGGCCGTCAGCTTCTCGATGAGGATGTTCTGGTGAACGTCCAGTCCCGAGATCAACGTGAACGGTATCCGGCTTTCCTGAAGCTGCTTCAACGCCTGCCAGCCCGCCACCGCTTCCACGCGACCGGCGCTGGAGCGGGTGAGCGATCCCCCGATCACGCCTTCCAGAACGATTCGGCGCGGCTCGCGGTAGGCATGATCCGTAATGTCCGCGCCGAACTCGACCGGCAGTTTCGTTACCTTGAGCGTGCTTTCAAGCGTCTCCTTCTCGATGATGTCGACGGGCACCGGCCCGATTGCGCGAGAAATGATCACCTCGGGCCTCCGAAGGATGGCAGGCCGGTCACAGCAAGCGACCTCACCGCGCTGTTGCCGGCCGAACGGACGCCGGCTCCGGCTGCCGCACCGATCGCGCCCGGGGTGGCATTGGTCAGAGTCGCGTTGACGGTGACCGGCGCGTTGACCGTATTCGACTGGTTCAGCACGCGGTTGTCGTTGGCGATCGTCTCCTGAACCTTCTGGCCGGCATTGTCGCCGTTCACGGCTGACAACGCGGCCCTGATCTGCTGCAAGGCCTTGTCCATGCCGTCCAGTGCTCGTTGCGACGTAGAACCGCCAGCGCGTTCACGGGTGGCACGATCTTCCAAGATCGGACGATCGCGAGCGACTGGCCTTATCTCGCGAGGCCTATCTCGATTGATTTGATTCTCAATCCGGAAATGCTCCCGAGGGTCGAAGTTTGGGTCTGCCGCGTCGCCCCACAGGAACTCGTCCCAACTCGGCAGGTAGGATTTGAAGCCGTCCCACAGAGATTTGGCGAGCCTCGCCCCAGCGCCATGAAGATCAATATCGAACCACTTCAGCACAGCCGCGCGGATCTCGGCGGTAATGCCCGCCAATGCACCCGTGATCAGGTTTCCTTGAGCCTTCAGGGAATCGACAATCAGGTTGACGACGCCGCCTTCCCAAAGTTTGACGTCTTTAAGCTCGCCGCGAAGGACGTTGCCGATCGCTACCGATGCGCCGTGCAGGTCCTTTGCCAGCGAGGCGACAAGGGATGCCGCCAGGGCGGAACCAACCCGGCCCCCTTCTGCGCCGACATCGCCCCAATTGACACTGTTGAGCGTTATGCTTGCCTTGCTTACACCTCTATTGATCGCGCCGGCCCAATCGACCGATTCCAGATACGCAAGCGCCTGGTCAATGTAAGGCTGCACGAGCGAAGTGAGCGCATTCCAACCGCGCGCATAGGCCTCGGCGGCCATAATACCCGCGCCAGTCCAGTCGCCTTCCTTGGCTAGCGCGATGGCGCTTTGGATGGCTGAACGGACGCCCGGTGCGATCTCATCGAAGGCCGCGGTGAGTTCGGGCAGCTTGTCGATCAGCGCCCCGATGACGCTCGGCCCGCCTTCGAACAGCGCTAGCAGGTCATCGAACAGTAGATATGCGGCGAAAAGCGCTGTCGGAACCGGCGCGATCACCGCCATGAGCAAGCCGAACGCCGCCCCAAGGGCTTTCAGGTTTGAAAGATCGAGTTTCCCACCTGTAAGGTAGCGGAGCCCATTGGCCTGCTGCCGGTTTCGTGGACACCGAGATAAGGTGTTTGACGGAACTGGAGAGTGGGAATGCAGAGAAGGAAGTTCAGCCGCGAGTTCAAACTTGAGGCGGTGAGGTTGGTGAAGGATCGAGGCGTTGCTGTTGCGCAGGCTGCCCGTGATCTGGATCTCCACGAGAACGTGCTGCGCAAGTGGGTCAGGGAGTTCGCTGCCGATCGACAGCATGCGTTTCCCGGCCATGGTCAGATGAAGCCAGAGCAGCAGGAGATCGACCGGCTGCGCAAGGAAGTGGCGAAGCTGAAGGCGGAACGCGACATCCTAAAAAAGGCCGCAGCCTACTTCGCGAGGGAAGCGATATGAGATTCGCCTTCATCGCGAAGCACCGTTCGATCTGGCCGGTGGCATGGCTGTGCAGTGCGCTGGACGTCTCCCGCTCGGGCTTCCATGCCTGGCTCAACCGCAGCCCCAGCGCCCGGTCGCGGCGCGACGAGGTGCTCATTCCCCGGATCGACCGCAGCTTCAAGAGCAGCGACCGAACCTATGGCGCCCGTCGTGTCTGGCATGACGTGCTGGCCGAAGGCTTCTCCTGCGGCCTTCATCGTGTCGAAAGGCTCATGCGGGAGAACGGGCTGCGTGCTCGGCCCCGACGCCGTGGATTGCCGAAGGATACGGGCGAGCGAGCCTCCGTGTCGGACAACCTGCTTGACCGCGCATTCGAGGCATCGGCGCCGAACCAGAAGTGGATCGCCGACTTCACCTACATCTGGACCGCCGAGGGATGGCTCTACGTTGCCGCCGTCGTCGACCTGTTCTCCCGCCGTGTCGTGGGTTGGGCGATGAAGGCAGAGATGACGGCCCAGCTCGTGACCGACGCCCTCATCATGGCGATCTGGCGCCGAGGCAAACCCGACAGCCTGCTCCATCACTCGGACCAGGGATCGCAATATACAAGCGAGCAGTTCCAGCGCCTGATGGCCGACCATGGCATCACCTGTTCGATGAGCCGGTCGGGCAACGTCTGGGACAATGCCGCGATGGAGAGCTTCTTCTCGTCGCTGAAAACCGAGCGGACAGCCCGCAAGGTCTACAGGAAAAGGGACGACGCAAGGGCAGATGTGTTCGATTACATCGAGCGCTTCTACAACCCCCGACGGAGGCACTCGACACTGGGCTACCTGAGTCCTGTCGAGTTCGAGGAGAAAGCTATGTTAGCTTAACCTCGTGTCCGAAAAACCGGCAGCAGGCCACATCGCCGATGGCTTGACCTATCGCGTCAAAGCCCTTTCCGATCCACCCGCCAACACGAAGGACGGCCCGGCCAAGCCGCATCGCCGCCTGGGCTGCGCCGACCATGACGTTGGATATGGTACGCGCCCACTCCTTGGCCTCCTTCGTCTCAAGGAAGTCGCTGAATTTCTGCTCAAGCTCATCCAGGTTCTTCTTGACGAAATCGAACCATCCGGCGTCCGAAATCATCAACTGGAACTGCTGGTAGGCATCGCCAAGTTTGTCGATCAGGCCGTCATAGGTGCGCGCCATCTTCTCGGACGCGCCGGCATACTTCCTTCCGATCTCGTTGATCAGAAGCTGGATTTCAGTCCGACCAAGCTTTCCGGCCTGAGACAGTTTTTGTAGCTCGGTGACATTCTTTCCGGTCGCCGTGGCGAGCATGTCCCATACCGGGATACCCGCCTCGGTAAGCTGAAGGATTTCACCGCCTTGCAGCTTCTGCTTCACCCACGCCTGACCGAGCGCGAGCGACAACCGACCAAGCTGCTGCGTGCCCTTGCCCGACGCGGCCATCGCATCGGTCAGCGCCATCAGCGAGCCGTTGGTCGGATCGATGCCATAGTTTTTCAGCTGAGCGTAGGCATCCGCCGTGTCAGCCAGGCCGAGCGGCGTATCCTTCGCAAACTGCTGCACCCATGCCAACGCCTCTTTGGCCTTGTCCGCGGAGCCTTCCAGCGTTTCGAGGCGGATGCCAAGATTTTCAAAGGTCGCGCCGGTCTTGGTGACGTCTCCAGGCAGTGAGCCGATCGTGCTGGTCAGTCTGGTGACCGCCTGCGCAGCCATAGACCCGATGAAGGAACCGACGGCGACACCAAGTATGCCAATGGACTTGGCGGCTCGCTGAGCGTTCTTCTCGGCACTCTGCAGGCCGTCGGCGAAGCGCTTGAGATCGCCCTCGCCTTCCAGATCGAAGCCGAGTAGCGCGATCAGTTCTTCAATGATCAAGGATCGACTCCTGAACGGCGCGCTGGTTCAATGAATGGAAACGGGAGGAAGTCTTGGACAAACGCGCATTTGCAGAAGCGCTCGCTACCCACGAGCGCGTGAACGACCTTTTCCTTCAGGAACTACTCGAGCACCTGATCCTAGAAATGCCGTCGTTTAACGCAGAACTGTTTCTCGAGCGGCTATACGCCCGTCAATCCACTCTCCCAACTCCTGATAAGCCCGATCCTCGATCTCCCAAAACTCGTGAGGAGGTGTTTCTGGGACTGTGGAGCCGGAAGATTGCATTGACTGAAGTTGCTGCTCGGAATGCAGGTCGAATCCGAGTATCGCGATCAACTCAAGAATAATCATCGCTTGTTCTTCCGTTCGGCTTCGCGCCGCGAGCGCTCGTGGAACGCTTCCTTGAGGTCCAGCGCCTCATGGAGGTCCGCCAGATCATCGATCGTCAGAGCGGTCTTGAGTTCCATCATCGTGCAAAGCGGCGGCTCGGCCATGCAGGGTCGCCAGAGATACATGTCGCTCGCAATGTTCGGCGCGACGCGTCTGATCTCGGCTGGGCTCAGGCCGCCTGACTGGCCTTCAAGACGCTGCCCAGCTTCGCGCCGAAAAAATCGCGGTAGTTCACCTGAAGCACGAAGGCCACGACCTGAAACGCCTCAAGGAGATCGTTGGCGAAGTGCATGTCGTAGATGACCCCTTCGTAGGAGCCGCCGTTTTCCTTGACCTGCGCGAGTTCCGCCATCTCAACCAGGAACGCGGTGAGTTCGTCGGCCGTCGAACTCTGGAGGATGTCGGCGATTGCGGCCAACGCGGCATGCCCGCGCGTGGCGTCGTCAGCGGCGGCGATGGTCTTGGCGAGGTCCGTCATACCGGGGCCGACGATCTTCGTCAGCCTGATCAGGTTGCGCGTCGCCGTGGTCGCTGGCATCTTCTCTGCGCGATAGGTTCGCGTTCCGATCTTTTTTTCGGGCATTACAAGTACCTTTCGAAGCCGAAGAGTTGAGGGGTGGCCTATGGCCAAGCAGTTGCAGCCCGGTCAGGGCGAGAAGGTAAAGGTGAACAAGTTCGCCTTGGTCGCCGCGGTCCTCACCGGCCTGCTGATTCTCGGCTCCATCTTCGGCGAAAAGAAAAAGGCCGAATCCGCGGCTTCAGTGCCGCCTGAACAAACCGTCACCGTGGAGCCAGCCAACGAAGCGAGCGTCGCCGATAATCGGCAGATCGTTGACGTTGAAGCGCCTCCGGTGAACGAGCCGAAGGCAGACCACCGCGCGCCCATTCGCGACGGCGCTTTCTTCCCGATCACCAAGCAGGATGCCCCAGAACTGTTCCGGCAATGGGGACAGGAGTGGATAGACCGCATCAACAAGGCTACAGAAGAAGCCGTGAACATCACCGCGTCCGCTGAAAAGTGCGACGAAGTTTCCCTGAGCGGCTTCTCCTTCGACCGCAGCGTTCCGAAAGAGAAGTTCTCCGTATTTGTCGACTGCCTGAACGGCGAACGCTTCTACTACACCGAAGCCGAAACCCAGAGTTCCGCCCCACAGCCGACGGCGCTTTCGGAGAGCCTCGCCAAAATCACCGACATCGATGCGTTCACATCGTGTGAAGCATTGGCAAAGCCGCAACTCAACTTCCCGTCCACAATGGACGTCTCGTGGCTGAACTCGGTCGCCGACCGGAAGCAGTTCGGCATCAACGTCGCACTGTCGTTCGAGGCGAAGAACGCGTTGGGAAATGAAGTCCCCTACGTCGCCTACTGCGTTGTGACCGCCGAAAACACCGAACTGCTGTCGATCAAGCCGCGCTAGGCGTAGCTGCGGCTATCCCAGATCCAGCCCTGCGCGTAGAGCTCCCACTCGCGCACGGCAGCATTCACGCCGAAGCTTTTCGTCGCCATGCCCCGGATCACGACCTGCGAGGACGATCCGCCCTCGCCGTTGCCGGTGTCGCGCACCGAGAACGCCATCGGGTCGAGCTGGCCAGTCTTCAGCGTCCGGTACTTCTGGTCGAGGTAGCGGTGGATGGGACTGTTCGGCTGGAGCCGGATGCGAATGTAGACGGACTGGTCCGCCGTGACCGACACGATCGCGGCGCCGTCGGCGCCAACCAGATCGTTGGCGACCTGGCTGCGCTCCTCGATCTCGATCGCGTCGTCGCCTTCCCAGAGGCCGGTGATGTCGTTGCCGTTCAACGTCGCCTTGACGTTGAGGTAGCTGTACATCGTGAGTGCGGTGTTGGACATTCCTTTTTCCTTTCAAGACAAGGGCGCGCCGACCTTGGGAAAGGTCGTTTTCCTTCGTTCAACGAGCGATTTGTGCTAGAAAGGACGGGCCGAAACAGCGTTCGCAGCGCTGCCCGGCCCTAACCACGCCAACCTGTTCAGAGGTCAGAAATGGCTGCATCCTTCCCTATTCCTACTCACCACCGATTCCAAGACTTGACCGGGCGGCGGTTCACCCGGTGGAGAGTTGTCAGCTACGCCGGGCCTCGCGGGCCTCATCACTATTGGAACTGCGTTTGCGACTGCGGCACTGAGAAAGCCGTCGCCAAGAACAGCCTCACTGCCGGCAAGAGCCTTTCTTGTGGGTGTCTCAAGAACGAACAGCTTGCCGACCGCCGTTTTCGTGACCTACGCGGCATGAGGTTCGGACGGCTAACTGCCCTGGAGCCTCAACAGCGCGCCGGCCTTCCCTATGATTGGCACTGCCGATGCGACTGCGGCAACAAGGCCGTGGTGGCTGGACCGGCGCTCACCAGAGGGCTCACATCCTCCTGCGGCTGCCTGCAGGCAGAAACCCGCCCGCTCAACAATCGCACCCACGGCATGACCAAATCACCCGAATGGTACGCTTGGTGCAGCATGAGACAGCGATGCTACAACGACACATGTCGAGAGTACCCCTACTACGGCGGCCGCGGCATCTATGTCTGTGATGAATGGCGTGACAGTTTCGAGGCTTTCTACCAAGACATGGGGCCTCGCCCATCTGACGAATACTCTATCGACCGACACCCGGATAATGACGGTCCATATGCTCCTTGGAACTGCCGATGGGCGACGAAAAGCCAACAGGCATACAATCGTCGCCCAAAGTCCAAGTGACTGATTTTACGAAGATTTTTAAAAAGTCATCGTAAACGCCACCGAAGCGTAGTGGCAGGCACCGGCGTATCGGAAGACGCCAGAGATCGGAGGCGCAATTCGGTTGCGGCGCTGGGCGGCAGAGATGCTGCGAACGCGCGTCGGAGTGATCTCGTAGGCAGGGACGAGATTGCCTTCGTCATCGAAGTCTTCGGCGATCAGGCCGGCCGTCACGGCTCGGTTCATGACTGCCTCGACACCCGAGGCGAGGATCTGGACGCCCGGATCCGTCATCGGCACGCGGTCATTGGTGTTGAGGATGCCAAGCAATTCTTCCTGGGTGCGGGCAATCAACCAGTCGGAGGCGTGGATTTCGTCAATAAACGCCTTCGACAGGACATTGCCTTCGACCAGCACCGGCGCGCCGCCGATATTCACGAAGACGTTGGCCAGGTGGCCAGCAGTCGCATCGAGGCCGAGCGCCGGAACGAAGCCGGTGATGATCTGCACCGGCCCGGAAGCCTCGTTCAGCAGGTCAACCCCGCGCATGCGCTTGAACTTCGACGTGTAGGCCGATGCCGGCCGGTCGAAGTTGCGGGTCGCGGTAAAGGCGGCAACGGCTGCCTCGAGGTAGTCGCCGGCCGCGGCGTTGAAGAACACGGCAGTGCGGTCGTATTCGAGCTTGTTGCGCGCCGCGACATTGGTCGTGTCCGACAGCGTCTTCAGCAAGACGTCCGTGGTGCCGAGGAACAGGATCTTGTTCTTGCTCTCGGTCCAGACGATCGCGGCGTCTTCGTCGGTGTCGACACCCCTGATGCTGTTCGTGAACACCAGCTGGTACCAGTTGTTGTCGAATGCGACGATGGCGTCGAGCTCGTCGGAGATGTCGGAACCTGTCTCGTTCTCACGGAAGCCGATCTTGATCTGCAGCGGCCGCGGATTCTGCGCGAACATCGTCGCCGCGACCTTGTACGCCTCATCAGAGGCGTCCCAATCAGCCGCCACTTCTTCCATGGTTGAATAGACCTTGGTCCGAACGTTATCGTTCACCGGCCCTGTCGTCTCGTCGGTGACGATCAAGGGCGTGCCGAAGCCCTGGATCGTCGGGAAATTGTCCTGCCGCGTGACCGTCACCTCGACCGCGCGGCTGATCGGTAGAACAGCCATGTTCAATCTCCTGTTGGTTTGGCGTAGTCACCCGACACAAGATCGGGGTTGGTGGTCGGCCCCAGGGTGACGGTGCCTTCCAAGACCTCATCGACCGGGATGCGGCCGATCTCGATTTCAGTGCCGGCGCCGTCAGTGATGACGCCGCGAGAGACATAGCCTCTGATGGCCATGTCGAATTGCGCCCGGCCCTCCCATTTGCCGTCGACGAGTTCCGGCACGCGGCGGATGTCGCGGATCGGCTGAACCAGCAAAGGCCAGAGGCGGAATGCGCCGGCGTCACCAGACGCCCAAGTCACCGCGCGGCGGGCGCGATCCAGAGGGTCAGCGGCGTAGACGTGGATCGAATAGAGCCATTCGAAGGGAAGGACCGGAACCTGATAGAGGTTCTTGACCCCGTCCGTCTCTTCTTCGGCTTCTTCCTCGTAGGCATAGGCAACGGCATGACCGAGCGCCGTGCCAGCTATGAGGTTGACCATGACGTATTCACCGGGCGGGCGAGGCGCGCTCGGATGCGCCTCGATCACCTCAATGCCAGTCGCCTCCATCAACCACGGCCGGAGTGCTTGAAACAGATCGGTTTCTCTCAACGTCGCGCTCCAGCAGGGCCTTGTGGTAGTCGCCCTCGATACGGGGCCAGACCTTGAACACGCGGAACCAGCGGCCCTGTATCTGGATCGCGTCCGCCACTGTCTGCGCATCCTCGTCGGCGGTGCGAAGCTCTTCCCGGCTCCAGATCGTCCAGACGATGCGCTCTCTCTGGCCTTCCGGCAGATCGTAAAGGTCTCTGCCAGATGGCGAGAACACCGCAGCTCTGATCGTCGCAGAGGTCGGAGAACCGTCGATCCAGCGGCCGTCAACGTAATTGCCGGCACCAGTTCGCAGGCGCGAATAGTCCTTCGCGTAGAAGTCGATCGCCAGAGCAGCGTTCATCGATCGATTTCCCATTGCGTGCGATTGCGCATGTCGGAAGTGTCGATCAGCGGCTTGTTCGATCCCTTGATCGCAACGGTAACTGGACTGTTTGGCGGGCTCGAAAGATCGGAAATAGAATCCTTGACCTGCTCAACGCCTTCTGTTCCGAGTTTGGCGAGCGCTCCTCGCATATCCAAACGGCCGGCGATGATCTCTTTCGCGGCTCCAATGGCGACACGCCGAAATTCCGGCTGGCCCTTCTTCATCGCGAGCCGCATGAACGGGCGTTCGGGGATTGGCCCTCCGAAGCCGCCACCGCGAGGCGTTTTGAAGCCCTTCCCCGAACCCTTCGTGCCGAATTCGTTATAGAACGCCTTCATCACCACGTCCCCGCCAGCACTGCCGGGATATCCCACCTTGACCTTCTTCGGGCCGCGAATGGCGCGCACGATACGCGAGAGAAAGCCCGCGCCATCGCCCTTGCGGACAACCTTGATCGTGACGCCCATCACACCACCGCGACGGCGGGGAAGTTGCGCCGCATCAGATCGAGGAACCGGAGGCCGTACTCAGTCGAGGCGAATGACGATGCGCCGCCGCCTGCCGATGTGCCGTTGCCGGCAAACTCCGTCTCGACATCTCCGACCTTGAAGCGCTTCACCGGCCCCGTACCAGCCGTTGCGCCCGACGCCCCGCGCAACGTTCTCCCCGGCTCGCCCTCCATCGCCAGCAAATGAGCCGCGAGGTAGAGCGTGGCCGGCCTGCGGTCACGCTCAAGCCAGCTTTCGCCAACCTGCGGGATAGCCTCCGCAAGGATCAGGTCTATCAGCGTGTTGCTGACCGCCGTGAACTCGGGAAACCTCGCCTTCAGATCGGCGGCGGTCGGCGGAACATAGGTCATGGCAACTCCGTGGCGTCTTCGGCCGCCGCGTCGTTCGCCTCGGCGATCTTCGCCTTCAGCGCCTCCACGTTCCAACCGTGATAGGCGCGCTTGCCCACCTTCTCCTGATATTCGGAGCGCAGAGCGGTAAGCTCATCGTCTAAGGGCTCAGGGGAAGGCCCAGGAGCGGGCTCGGGCTGAGCAGGCTCATCGGAGCCTACTTCCTCGATAACTCTCGCCTGAAGCCACGCCTTGACCACGGCATGGCCCTTGATGATGTTCCAGCGCTTGACCTCAGTCTCCACGCCGGAAGGCAGCACCGGCCCGCCCAGAGGCAGGCCGAGCGCCGAGTGATGGTGGTTGACGACCTTCGCCATGGGTCACGCTCCGTCGCCGTAGCGGACTTCCTTCGGGCGGCGAATGTCCAACCCGCCGAGACGGAAGACGCCGGGAACGACCCAGTGCAGCGGGCCGTCCTGATAGACCGGTAGGAACCTGTGAGGCATCGGGATGTGAGCCTTCAGCACCTGCGGATCGCGGCGATAGGCGATGATGCGCTGCGTGTTGCCGGCGCCAGCCGTGGCAAGGCCGCGCATGGCACGGATCGTCAGCGGCTGGCCCGTGGTCGCGGTATAGGTGTTGTTGCGGCGCAGGAACTCCAGAAGGGTGCTCTGCGTATCGCCCAGCCGCGTGGTCGCCAGCAAGTTCAGGCGCGTGTGCGACATGAGCAGCGTGTCCGCCATGGACGTATAGGCCGTGTCCGTGGCTGTACCCATGATGAGGTCGTTCACGTCCTGAAGGATGTCATCCTCGGTAGCGCCCGTCCCAGTCCAGTCGCCGTTGGTCAGGCTGGCCGCGCTGACGCCGGTATAGTCGATTAGGCCTTTGAAGCCCTTCGTTGCGTCACCGTAGAGCATGACGCGATCGACCATCTCCTCGTAGGCACGGCGGGCCGCCATGGCGTCGTCGTTGGGCAGATTGCGGCCCAACATCATCGCGACGTTGACCTCTTCCCAGCCCCAGCCGTAGCCGATCGCGGCGGTGTAGACGCTGGTCTTGAACTCGGTCAGTTCGGTGCCAGCGAGCGGGATGTCATCGGCATTGCCGTTGATCCAGTTCGCCTTGCCGAACTTGTCGGACGAATAATAGGTCACGGTCTGCGCGAAGGGGTGCGCGGACGTGTCGACCGGGATGAGCGTCGGATACTGGATGTCCGGGTAGACCGTCTCGTTGACGGCCGTTTCGACGTGCGTGGTCTGCGAGCGGACGAAGCCGAGCGCAGCCTGGGCGTCGAAGGTGACGTTCACGTTCATGGATCAGGCCTCCTTAGCCCAGACGAAGCTTCGCGAGGCCAGCCCCGGAGGTGGAGCTTTCCCAGCGAGCATTCGGAATTGCGACAACACCAGCGCCGACCCCGGCCGTGCCGAGAACGCCGGAAGCGAGCGTGACGGTGACGTCCTCGCCAGCCTTCACCGCGCCAGCGACTTCGACCCAGATGACGCCGCGCCGCATGATGCGAGCGGATTCGTACTGGGCGAACTTGTTGGGCGTCTCGGGGCGGACGGAACGTTCGCGGACGGTGATGCCGAGGAACTTGTAGGCATCCATGTCCGCCGTATCGATGTCGGCGGTGCACTGGCCGTCCTTCGAGCCGTCGGTGGCGGCCTCCTGCACGACCTTGCCGAAGCCGACGCCGGCCGCGTCGATGATGGTGCGGGAGATGAGGACGACAGGCTCCTCATTGGCGATCATGCCGGCACGGGCCGCATCGATCGTCTCGTTGTAGGTGGTCTGAACAGCCATTGCTTAGGCCTCCTTCTTCGGCTTCCACGCATCGGAAAGGCGCTTTTCGTAGGCGGCCTGGCCGTTGTCGTTGGTGAGGGGTGCGCGATCCTGCGACTGCAGGGCGGCACGGACGGGATCGACACTCTTCGCCGCATCCTCGGCGAGGATATCGAAGCGGGCGTCGATGTAGGCTTCCGCCTTGTCCTTGACAGCGGCATCGCCGAGCTTGGCGACGACGACCGCCTTGCGGATTTCGGCGTCGGACAGGCCGTCCGTCTTCACGTCGGCCGCAATAGCCTTGGCGGTGGCGATCAGGTCGCCGCGAGCCTGCACGAGCTTATCGAGCGCGGCGGCGTCGAGAATCTTGGCGTTGGCAGCATCGCGTTCGGCGTGCGCCTTCGCCAGTTCGGCGTCTTTGGCCGCGAGCGCCGTGGCGTGGTCGGCGGTCAGGGTGTCGATCTTGGCGGCGGATGACGCCAAGTCCTTCTGGAGCTTGTCGATAGCCTGGGCGCCTGCGTCGGTCGTCTCGACCTGGAGCCCATCGACCAGCACTTTTCGCAGAGCATCAGCCATCTGGCTTGTCCTTTCATCTGCTGTCTGGGGTGTGACAGGGCTCGCGCCCCACTTGCCTGCATCGTCGCCGATGCGGACCTCGGAACCGGCGCGGCCGCGCTGCACGATGGCAACGTGATTCGCCCGGATGTTCTTCTGAATGGCGTCGTACGCCTCGCCGGAGGCCGTCTGGCCGGTCTCGAAGGCGAGATCGCACGTATAGCCGGCCGACAGTTCGCGCTTGCCATCCTCGATGAGCTTGATCGTCGCTCCGTCGCTCACCATCAGCGGGACGCGGATCATGGAACCGTCGCGGGCCACTTCGTCCGACGTGTTGCCGACGGCGTGGTCTTTCCAATTGTCGGCCGTCACCGGCTCGGCCGGATGGTCGTTCGTCACCGGGCGATGCGCGAAGCTCGCCAGAGTGTCCCGGCTGAACACCTCGGCATCGGGCCGGTAGACGCGCACCACGGCCATTTCGGGCTTACCGACCTCATAGCCTGCATAAAGCTGGACGCCGGTACGGGCCACGCGCGCATCGGCGACAAGGTAGCCGTCATCGCGCCGGCGGGTGCCAGCGATGCTCACTGCATCGGTGAATTTCATGATTGTCTCTACGACCTCGCCAACAGGATCACGTCGCGACCGGTGTTTTCGATCACGTCGACCAGCGGGAAATGCGCCTCGACCTGCCGGCGCCACCAATCCGCGTCCTTCACGGTCATGTGCAGCGGCTGTTTCAGAAAGCGCGGCCCCATCTTGTCCGGACGGGTCGCGATGCGGAAATAGGCAGACCTGCGCGTCAGGCTTTCGATGTTCGCCAGCACGTCCAGCACCTTCGCCAGCGGGATATGTTCCATCACGTCGGCACAGAAGGCATAGTCGGCGCGCGGGATTCCTGCGGGCAAATCCCACAGACAGGCTTCCACGAACGGAACGTCGGTTTCCCGCGCGTTCGGCGCGAAGTCGATGGCGAGGACGTCGAGGCCCTTTTCCTCAAACCACTTGGTTGCGCGGCACGGCCCCGAGCCAAAATCGATCAGGCTGCGAACCGGCTTCATATCGCAGACGGCAAACGCCCGCTCGCATTCCAGCATGCCCGGCGACACCCTGCGGTATTCCGGCCGCTGCCAGATCGCGAGATACTTCTCCCGCTCGACAAGGGCGATATCGTCCATGCTCAGAAGGTCCTCGATATCGGCGAACGGAAAGCACCGAAGGGCCGACCGCTCGTTCGTGTTCAGCACCGCCACGCCCTGCTCTTCCAGTTGGGGTGCCATCGCCTCCAGCGTCGGGATGAACTTGTCCCGGTGCTGGTTTGACAGGCACGGCAGCTTGTGGTTGTCGTGCCAGTTCCCTGGCCGCATATCGAAGCCGAGAAGGATGATCGGGTTTGCCCCGAGCAGATACGCCAGGTTGATCGCCGACGATCCGCCGCACCATCCACCGACCGCCTCGGGCCAGTGCGACAGCTTGCGCGGCAGGAAATCCAGCGTCTTCACGTCATGGCCGGTCGGTATGTGCGGCTTCTTCCGCGTGATCTTCAATTGGCCGGTGTGCAGGCCGAGCTTGTCGACGTTCCAGTCCAGCCATCGCCGATCGGCCCAGAACAGGATATCGGCCCATGGCGCCTTGTAGAGGCCCGCATCGTTGACCGCGATCACCCTGCCCCGGCCCTGCAATCGACCGCAATCGAATGCGGCAATTGACGGACCACCGCCGATGATGAATGCTGCCTGACCCTTCCATGCGCCGAGCGGGACCGAAAAATCACCCATGACCGATGACCAGTTTCGCGAGCTTCGGCAGTTGATCCTCAACCTCGCCATCAGGGTCGAGGCCATCGAGCTCCACCTGAAACGGCAGGACGAGCTTTCCGAGCACCGCTTCGGCCTGATCTACGAGTGGTGCGCGCCAGCCTCGTACAAGGCGAAGGTCGACAGCGTCGAGATCGACGTACCCGACGATCTCAGGCGCTTCCTGCCAGATCAGAACTGAACAATACCGCGAGCAACGCAGCGGCAGCGGATCGGCTGGCCGGGCGGCAAACCGCCCTCGGCGCCAGTCGGCTCCCCGTATTTGTAGACCTTGCCCTCAAGCTCCCTGTGGCGCGGCCTGACCCTTTCGTCCCGGCTCGTCAGCCACTTGTAGGACGTCACGCCGGCCTGTTCGTGCCGGATCCTGTTCATGTCACTGTTCAGCTTCGCGATCTGGTCTTGCGCGATCAGCTGCGCGCGCCGATCGGCAATACCGAACTCCTCGGTCAGCGTCTTGCGCAGAGCCTTCGCCGTCTCGCCCTGGATCAGGGCCGTTGTGACCCGCTCCTGAATGCGCTTGACCAGATCGGCGGAAAGGCCCCGGATCAGCCCGACATTCCGGGTTGCTGCCGTCTCCAGATAGCCGGCGAGGTCTTCCTCCCTCACAACAGCCTTGAGATCGATGCCGAGCGCCTTCTTGGCCGTGGCTTTGAACGTCTCGGTGTGCCGCTTCGCCTCCAACCCAAGGACGCGGTCGACCATCTGCTCGGCGGCAGAGGCGAGGTTGGCGACAAACCCGGCGAACCGGACGAAGACGTCATCACCGATATCCCGCATCAGCGTCGCGGCCATCTCCCGCTCGATCTCCGGGAGCATGATCTCCCGAACATAGGCGTTGGCGGCCCTCAGCATGGCCCGCAGCGCCTTCAGGTAGCTGGCCTTGGCGCCTACGCTGTCCTCGATGGGCGGGAGAAGCGCCGTCGTGCCTTTCCTGCGCTCCACCATGGTGGCGAGATCGTAGCGGATCACGGCTTGACCGGCTTGTTCTTCCCAGCCGCCTCGATCCGCGCCATTTCGGCCTCAGCTTCCTTCTCCGCCTCAAGATCATAATCCGGCAGACCGCCAGCATCCTCGATCGCGCCTTCCAATCCCGGGAGGATCGACTGCTCCGTCAGCGCCGTTGCGCCGGCCGTCGCAAGCGCCTCCTGCGGATACAGCCCGGTGTTCGTGAGCGTCGAGATCGTCTCGGCGATGGCCTTACCGATTTCGGAGCGCTCCTTGTCGCTGATCTGCCAGAGCGAAGACCAGATGTAGTGCACCTCGGGCGGCCGGGAGCCAAGCGCGGAGCGGATCAGGCACTCGTCCAGTAACTGCATGGCGGGCGTCATCTCGATGGACTGCATCGAGGCGATCCTGTCGTAATAGTTGCGGGTATCGGCCTCACCCGTGCTGTTCAGCCCGCCGGGAGACGTACCCAGCAGCCGCGTCAGCGGGATATCCGCCGCGCCGGCCACGATCTGCAGGAAACGGTCCATGACGTCGGGCAACGTCTGGAACGTCGCCGACTTCTGCTGATACTCTTCCTCCATATCGAGGATCAGCGTGCCGAGATTCCCTTTGCGGAAAGCCGCATGGGCGAAACGATCAAACAGCCGCGATCGATACTCTGGGCTCGACAGACTCGCCATGAGTTGCGGGACCTTCACGACGTCGATCTTAGCTTCAAAAACGAGACTCGCGACGTTGGCGGCCGTGCCGTCCGCGTTCTTGATTGCCCCAAGAGTAGAGGCCAGGACGCTATCACCCCATCCGCGATTCATCAGGGCGTCCGGAACTTCGTCATCCGGGAACGGCGCGCCGACAAAGCGGACAAGACGCGACGGATGAATGTCGACCTGCCGAGTGTCGGATGACAGCACGTAAACCTTCGGCTGGCCGTAATGCGGCGATTCGGGATCAGTTTCGATCTCGCCAGGATTGAGGCCGCGTCGAGCCAGAACCGTCAGGAACTTGATGCCGCCCGTCTTGATGCGCTCCGCTTTCAATTCCTGTGACGGATCACGGTCGCCGGTCGCGATGTAGATCGCCGCGCCGCCGAACAGACGGGCCTTCACCCGAGCCTCATAGACCTTAGCCTTCAGTCCAAGGCGCTTCTCCTCCTCCTCGATCTTCTCGATCTGATCGGCTTCGGCCTGCCAGTCGCGCCACTTCCGTGTCGAATCCAGCGCCGGAATGTCCACGATCTTTCGCGGCAGCCATGAGCCGCGATAGGCATTGAGCAGATCGAGATCGGTCAGCACCGGGGCGGCATAGTAGACGCCTGCAGCCTTGTCCCGTAGGGGGTCGCCAAGCCCTGCTAAGCTGTGGATGTTATCTGGGATAAAGGTTTGGGGCTTTGCGGCTCCCTCTCCAAATATTTTGCTCCAGAATCTCATAGCCTATCCACGTTCGCGAGCGTATAGCTCGACCCATCGACCAGCAGTTCGGTCAAAGCCCAGACCAGCGCATCGGCGCGGTCTGGCGAGCCTTCACCGATGTAGCCAGACGCATCGATTTGGCACATCTGATCCTCAAGCTCGGGGAATGAACCGACATGGCTCACCCTGCCCTGTTCGTAGAGGGCGGCCACAGGCTCGGCCCGGGCTACCTTGCCCCGACTGGCTGTGACTTCCTTGTAGGCGACCTTCGGATCGATGGTCTTGATGACATGCTGGACCATGGCCCCGCCGAAATTGCGCTCCGCGATAAGCCGGTCGGCCCGAAACCGCTCTGGCGTCTGCGACCAACCTCCATGATATGCAGCGACAGCTCGACGCCCCCATCCGTCGGGAGATAGCTTGCAAGTCTGGTCAGCGAGAATGTAGCCGCGCCCGTCAACGCCCTTGCCTGCCACGACAATGCCAATCTCGTCACCATCGTCGCTTTCACCCTTCGTGCCTGACGGATCGACCGCCACCACGATACGCTGCAAATCAGGCACCTGCCTCAGCCTGGTCTTGTCGATCGCGTCGCGCGACCACAGCGCCCCCGGCAGATCGTCAAGGATCTCGGCGTTCAGTTCCTGCCGACCGAGGCGGGTGCCTTCGTATTTCTCCCTGATCGTCTTGAGAAAGGTCGGCGCCAGGTTCGACGCGTTGTCAAAGGTCGAGCCCCGGGTGATGACCGTGCGCGGGTCCTTCGCGATCTCCTTCACCAGCGGCAGCGGCTTCGGCGTCGTCGTAATGCAGGTCCTCGGCTGGTTGCCCAGCCTGAGACCGAATTGCGCCATGTCCCACGTCTCGCGCAGGTATTTCCATGCGGCGAGCTCGTCGCACCACATTACCTCATGCTGAGGTCCGCGCAGACGCTCCGGCTCTTCGGCAGAGAAGAGCGTCGCGACTGCTCCGTTGGCCCAGGTCAATCGGCGCTTCGACGGCTCATAGGACGGCCGCCCGATCGGATCGCCCGAATAGGCCTTGTCGCCGGCCCAGCAGACAGCCAGAAGACCGCTCTCGCCTTCCACCATGACGTCACGGGCATCCGACGCCGTCGGCGCGATCAGGGCGATGCGGGAAGCCCCGGCCTTGACCTGCTCCCGCGTCCACTCCGCGCCTGTCCGGGTCTTGCCGAAACCACGACCGGCTAGGATCAGCCAGTTGAGCCAGTCACCCTCAGGCGCGATCTGCTCCGGCCGGGCGAAGAAGCGCCAATCGCGCAGAAGGCTTTCGCACTCGTCGTCAGTGAGGCTTGCCAGCGCCGACCTGATCTGCTCCGGCGCCATGCTGGCGAAGGAGGAGACGTTCAAGCTTCGACCTTGCATCCGTCACCGTCACGTCGACCGTGACGGACTGGCTGATATCCTGCCGGTCGGTCTGATCGAGGTAATTCTTGCCGAGGAAGATCGCCATCGCCGCATTCTTCTTCGCAAGTGCGAATTGCGTGCGCCGCAGCGAGGTCTTGCCGCCTTCCTTGCCCTTTTCCAAGGCCTCTCCGACCGCCGGATGGGCGTTCATGAAGGCGATGAACGTCTGGTGCGAAACGGAGAGGACCGCGGCGCACTCCCGCGTGGTCGCCTGAATCTTCCCGAGACCTTCGATCGTCTTGAGGGTTTTGGGGTCGGCGACGAGCGCCGGCGGGCGGCCGGTCTTCTTCCTTGCAGGTGCGCTTTTCATGTGCTGGTCAAGAAACTCACTTCGCGCTGACGACCTTTCCGTCAACGATCTTTCTGCCGATCATGACGGCGCCGACACTCTTCACCACCTTGACGATGGCCTCTCGGCGCTTCTGGCATCCGCTACAGGCCATGGTAATTTGCTCCCATGCGATTTGCTCTCGCCGCCCTGTTACTGCTCACATCGCCCGCTTTCGGCGACGAGATCGCCGGCAGGGCGTCTGTCGTTGACGGCGACACGATCGAGATCGGCGGACGGCGTATCAGGCTTCACGGGATCGACGCACCGGAGAGCTGGCAGGTGTGTCACGACAAGTCCGGGGCGAGGTACCGATGTGGTGCCGTCGCAGCGAAAGCCCTGGACGAAATCCTTTCTGCGTCTCGTCCGACGCGATGCACGATATCGAGCTACGATCGATATCAGCGCCCGGTCGCGACCTGCTGGCGCGCCGACGGACGAGAAATCAATTCGATGATGGTGACGGCCGGCCTCGCGCTCGACTGGCGGAAATACTCCAGAGGCCGGTACGCAAGAGAACAGACCGACGCGAGAGAACATCGGCGCGGTCTATGGTCTGGTTCCTTCACGCCGCCGTGGATCGCGAGATCGCGGAAGAGATAGCAGAATCGCGCGAGCCTTCGATTCTTGCTGATGTAGTGCTCTACCTTGAGATGCCGCGCGCTGCTTGGCCGGGCGGGCTCTTGGCCCGCCGGCCGGGTGGCTCAGCAGATCAAGGTCAGTGTCTACGCGCGTGAGGGTCGATTCCGTGTAGCACGACTTTTTGAAGGAATCGGCCCCGTCGCCATTTTTCCGGCATTTGTCCGGGAAATTTCCGGGTTTTGTCCGGAATTTTTTGCTTGACAGGTTTCCGCAGCGGCCTGTTTTTTGGCCTTTTCAGCCTCCCGCCGGCGACGCATCTGCCACCGCTTCTGCGCCCATGAAAAATCGACGGCTTCGGATACCACGCTCGCGAGGGCGCCGTCTGCCATCCATGAATTGAGGCCGGTTCGACTGCCCGCGTCTTCGTCCAGCGTGCCAGAAACATCGCCGGAAACAGGGCCGCACTGCAACATGGCTGCAGGATCGCTTGCGCAATTCTGCACAGTGTTGCCGTTGAGATGTGCAGAAATTCGCGTAAGAGCGCGATCTTTTCGCCTTCGACCAGTCTCCGGATGGATGCCCTCGACCTGAAAACACCACCGCCGAAACGCCTTGCCGCCGACCTTTGACCTCGCCCATGCAAGAAGCGCCCGGCGCTCCTCGTCCCTGTCAACCATCATCAGCAGGTCATAAAGGCCGTCGAGATCGCGGAGCTCTTCCGCCGTCGGCATCATCCCCATGCGCTCCCAGAACGCCTTGCGCTCCTCGGCAAGAGGGTCGGCGCCGCGCTCAAGCTTGTCGCCCGGCTCCTTCCGCCACCCGGCCTTATCCGCGAAGGAGTGGACGTAGGGCAACTGCTGGGCGCGCAGCGGGGAAGGCCCGACGTGTTCGCGGCTCGCTCTCTCGACCTCGGCGGCGCGGATGAACCGCAGGGCGATGTCACCGATGTTCATGATCGCCTCCTGTCATCGAAGAGTTCCATCTGATCTGCGAAAGGGCCGAAGCGCCGGTAAATGCGTTCATAGATCATACCACCGAGCGCGGCTCGCTGCGAAACTATGCCGCGCAGATCCTGGCACACGAACTGCAGTTCGCCGGCCGGCATCGCATCCCAGAGATCGAGCCACTCGCCAGCCCGTTCGTTGATTATCGGCTGGCACTTACGCACCATGTCGGAGGCCATCCAGAGCCCCACCTCGTCCAGCAGGATCTTGTTGTTCGCCGTTTCCACCAACGTGGTGAGCACGAGACGCAGATGATCCTCGCCGTGCTTGCGCCAGATGCGATCGATCGTGGCGACAGCGCGGGTCTCGCCTGGCCCCGGATAGCGATGCTTCGGGATGACGCGGACGCCGAATTCCTCGCACATCCGGCGGACGTGTTCGGGGACGTCGGTCACAGCAACAAATCCTCGCCCGCGAGGACTTCGGCCATGCCGGGCGAAATGGGCTCTTCCGGGTTTTTCCGGGATTCTTCCGGGAAATTTCCGGGATTTTTCCGATTTCGCATCTCTTCCGGGAAGGTCTCCGGGAAGCCGCGAATGGGACGGCCGGTCCACCACACGTAAGGCCGCGATACGGCGATGATGCCAGCCTTCAGCAGGAACTTGTTGTTGTTCTCGAAGTGCTTCCGGATGCGTTCGCGGGCCTTGGGCTTGTCTTCCTCTGTCGCATCCATTTCGACCGCGGCATCGAAAAAGTATTCGAGCCTCACGACGCTCCTGCCCACGGCTTCCTTCGGGCCGTCCTTATCCGTGGCCACGAAGACACCGTATTTTTCGATCGCCTTGAAAAGGGGCACGAGGAATTTGACCTCCGATGGCCGGACGTCAAACCCGTACTTCTCCTTTTCCGCCTGGAGTTGCTTCTTCTGGTCGACCGTGAGCACGATGCACGATGTGATTTCCTTGCCCGTCTTCTCATTCAGCCCCACGGCGACAGATGCGAGCGAGAAGCGCACCTCAAGACCATCCTCGTCATCCTTCTGCTTGCGCAGCACCGCCGTCCTTATCTTGGTGGCATCATCGACGGTGACCTGAATCACCGTGTCGACGTTCGCATGGATCGAGGTATGGCCCCGCAGCTTCTTGCCATCGGCGTTCATGTGATGGACGAGACAGACGTGGACGCCGCACTCTTCCTCGATGCGCGCGATGTTGGCGAGCACAAAGCCCATATCCTTGCCGGAGTTTTCGTCAGCGCCGATCGTGGCGGTTGCCAGCGTGTCGATGAAAACGACGCGCAGAGGCACCGCCATGGTCAGCCGTGCCTGCTTGATGGCGTCGATCAACCTGTCGATGTCACCGTCCCGGCTGAACAGGTCGACCTTGGCCGGCAAGACGACGAGAGGCAGGGAAGCCGCATCATCGACGCCGAAGTGCTTTACATAGGCACGTTGCCGCTTCTTCATGCCAAGCCCGCCTTCGCCCGCCTGATAGATCACGCCACCCTGCTCGACGTGATAACCGAAGAAATCGACGCCGCGGGCGATGCAGTAGGCCGCGTGGAGCGCGAGGAAGGATTTGCCGGATCCTGATGGCCCGCCCATGACGGAGCGGCCGCGTGACGAAAGCCAACCGTCGATGACGTAGTCGAGTTGGAGACCTGGCCCGTCGATCTCATCATGATAGTAGGCGCCGAAGGCCCGCGTTCGCTCAGGATGCCATGGCTTGGCCTTGCCGGCGAGATCGCGGAACTTCTCGCCGTCGGCGCCGGTCGCCTCCTTCCAATCGGTAATATCGGCCTTCTCTGGCGCATCGCCCCAATGAGCGGCGATGTCGAGAACGCGAACCGACCTCGCCCTCCCGAACAGGCCGGCGCCGCGCAGTTGCGCGCGGGATCGGCCGGGTTCATCGTTGTCGGGAAGGATGACAACGTCCGCGCCGGCGAGATCGTCATCGAAGGCGTCGGACCAGTATTTCGCGCCGCCTGCATTTGTGGTGGCGATGAAGCCCCAACCGCGCAGCGTCTCGACGTCCTTTTCGCCCTCGCAGAGGAAGACGGTGACGCCGTCGGTCTTGGCCTTCAAGACCTCGTCGCGGTGATAGAGCCAGCGCACGGCGTCATCGAACGTCTCTTCGGCCTGATAGTGCTTGCCATCCTTCGCCTTGAACCAGTCGCCCGACTTGACCTGCCCGTAGGTGCCGCCCTGCAATCCCCATACCCAGCCTTTCCCGGCCGGATGCTTGCGGCGCTGCATGTAGCGGCGAGGCGCGGTCTTGGCGAACTTCAGGACCTCGTAGGCAAGGCGGCCATGATCATCGAAGTATTCGAAGGTGGCGACGGGCCAATCGTCCATGAAACCAGCGAACTTGCCCTGCGGCGAGGATCCGTTGGCGGCTCCGTTGGGGCGCTCCTTTCGCTCGAGGAAACCCTCATCCTGCAACCACTCGACGGCCTCGTGTTTGGTGTAGCCGCGAAAGGAGGTGAGCAGGTCGAGAACGCCGCCGCCCGTCTGATCCTCATGATCCGCCCAAACGTTCTTTTGGCAATCGACGGCGATGCTGCCGTTCTTCCCCCATCGCCATTCGCGCCCGGGCGACGACAGAGCCTTGTTCGGCTCGCCAAGGAACTCGGGCAATACCTTGAGCGCAACCGGCTCAATGCTGACGTGAAAATCGTCGCTCATGCTGAGGCGGAAGCCTCCTGAAAGCGACGTTGATTGACAGACTGCTCTTGCCGGCTAGCCCATCGGCAGTTCGATGGCTCGTAGTTCCCATCCGGGTCTTCCCGGTCAAGCGTGGCTTCCGGGAACGGTTTTGGCCCCATGTCTTCGAAGAAACAGGTAAATGGGTGTTGGCCATCTTCGCCATACAGCCAGCGAGAGCAGATCGTGACACCCCGGCCACCATAGTAGGAGTAGCTTGTATCCTTCGGATTCAGGCACCGTTGCCGCATCGCCACCCAGCTTCGATGCTCCGGAGCCTTATTCATGCCGTGACGGGTGGCATATTCGGCGACGCCTTCCGCCCGCAGGCATCCGCAACTGGTGGTTTTCCCCAGCCGTAAGAGTTGGCTGGCAACGATATGCGTGTTCCCGCAGTCACATTGGCATAGCCAGAGCACATTGCTTTTCGCCCGGCGCGGGGACCGAGCAATAACTACGAGGCGGCCAAACCGTTGATCATGGAGGTCGATCATTGCGCTCACCGCCGCACCACCTCAACCGGCCGGCGTCCCTTGCCGGGGAAGACCTTTCCAAACAGTGCCTCGGCCTTTGATCTTTCGGCGCTCATCTTCTCGCCGCTTCGAACGATATCTCCGCAAAGATGAGATCTCAGGGCGCGCCACGCGGCAATCTCGGCTTCGGCCTCCGTCTGGTAGACCTGCGGAACGCCGTTGACCGCGACCTGCTCATAGCCGGCCCGGTGCACCTTCCGAAACTCACCATGGTAGCCGCCATAAACGGGAACGGCACGGGCATCGACCTCATTCATCGTACTGGCCTCTCGATCTCGGCCCGCACCGCGGCGGCGTTCAGAGCCTTACGGGCAACGATGTCGAGGCAGCGACGGCGCT
>NZ_JAMLIG010000007.1 GCF_023954305.1 Mesorhizobium sp.
TCGGCAGCGTCGCCCATGCGCTTGGCTCCGAGGTCGGCGAGGACACGCCGATCGTCTCCGGAGAGTTGCCGATCGACGGACATCGGTTCGAGGGCCTGCTTCCTCCGGTGGTGTCCGCACCGGCCTTCACCATACGCCGGCGAGCGTCACGCCTGATCCCGCTCGACGATTATGTCCGGCAGGCCATCATGAGCCCCGCCCAGGCGGCGGCTATCCGCAATGCCGTCACATCCCGCCTCAACATCGTGGTGTCGGGCGGCACTGGTTCCGGCAAGACGACCTTGGCGAACGCGATCCTGCAGGAAATCGCAATTGCTTCACCCGAACACCGGCTGGTGATCCTCGAAGACACCGCCGAACTCCAATGCGAGGCTGAGAATGCCGTGGCGCTGCATACGTCCGACAGCACCGACATGGCGCGGCTGCTGAAGTCCACGATGCGCCTGCGGCCGGACCGGATCATCGTGGGCGAGGTCCGCGACGGCGCTGCCCTCACATTGCTCAAGGCGTGGAACACCGGGCATCCGGGCGGGCTGACCACGATCCATTCCAACAGCGCGGAGTCGGCCTTGCGCCGACTCGAGCAACTGACGGCCGAAGTCAGCCAGCAGCCGATGCGCGAGGTGATCGGCGAGGCGGTCGATCTCATCATCTCGATCGAGCGCACGGCGCGGGGACGGATCGTGCGCGACGTCATCCATGTCGAGCGCTTCGCCAACGGCCAATACGAATTCGAATCCTGCACGGGGGAGGGGGAACGCGATGTCGCATAGATGGGTCAGGGTCGCAGCACTGTCCGCTTTTGTCGTCGCGCTATCGACGGCTCAGCCCGCACTGGCCGGCGGCGGAGGCGGTCTGCCGTGGGAAGGGCCGCTGCAGCAAATCCAGCAATCGATCACCGGCCCGGTCGCCGGCTTCATCGCATTGGCGGCTGTCGCGGTCGCCGGCGGCATGCTGATCTTCGGCGGCGAGCTGAACGATTTCGCGCGACGGCTGATGTATGTCGTGCTCGTCGCCGGCATTCTGCTTGGCGCTACACAGATCGTCGGCCTGTTCGGTGCTTCAGGCGCATCGATCGGCATAGCCGAACTCCATCCATCTGGCCTGGCGCTCGGGGCGGGGGAGGGGAGGGCGCATGGCTGAGCCCTCGACGCCGCTCGCGCATTCCATGATCCATCGAGCGCTGTCGCGTCCGAACCTGCTGATGGGCGCCGATCGCGAGCTCGTGCTCCTGACAGGCCTGGCCGCTGTCATTCTCGTCTTCGTCGTGCTGACCTGGTTCTCGGCTTTGTTCGGCATTGCGATCTGGATTGGCGTCGTGGCGGCGCTGCGGATGATGGCCAAGGCCGATCCGATGATGCGCAGGGTATATATCCGTCACATCGCCTATCGGCCGGTCTATCGCGCGACGTCAACACCCTGGCGGAAAGCGTAAGGTCGATGGTTGCGCTGCGAGCCTTTCGACATTCCGGGCCGTCCTTCTCCGACCTACTTCCCTATGCCGGCCTGGTCGACAATGGCATCATGCTTCTGAAGGACGGGAGCCTGATGGCCGGCTGGTATTGTGCCGGCCCCGACAGCGAAAGCTCGACCAATCTCGAACGCAACGAGGTCGTGCGGCAGATCAATTCGATCTTCGCACGGCTCGGCTCCGGCTGGATGATTCAGGTCGAGGCGGTGCGAATTCCAAGCACCGGCTATGCGGCCGAAGAGGACTGCCACTTTCCCGATCCGGTCACGCGCGCGATCGACAATGAGCGCAGGGATCATTTCGAGCGGGAGAGAGGGCATTACGAGAGCGAGCACGCGCTGATCCTGACTTATCGGCCGCCGGAGCGGCGCAGGGCGGGTCTCGTCCGCTACATCTATTCCGACGACGAAAGCCGCGGCGCCGACTATGCCGACACGGTGCTGGAGAGTTTCAGGAACTCGATCCGCGAGATCGAGCAATATCTCGGCAATGTGCTGTCGATCCGGCGCATGGTCACGCGCGAGGCAGAAAGCGAGAACGGCTATCGCCTGGCACGCTATGACGAACTCTTCCAATTCGTGCGGTTCTGCATTGGCGGCGAGAACCATCCGGTCAGATTGCCGGACATACCGATGTATCTCGACTGGCTGGCCACCGCCGAATATCAGCATGGCCTCTCGCCGATGATCGACGGCCGCTATCTGGCCGTCGTCGCCATCGACGGATTTCCGGCCGAAAGCTGGCCGGGGATTCTCGGTTCGCTCGACCTGATGCCGCTCACCTATCGCTGGTCGAGCCGCTTCATCTTCCTCGACGAGCAGGAAGCGCGCCAGAAGCTCGAACGCACGCGCAAGAAATGGCAGCAGAAGGTCCGGCCCTTCTTCGACCAGCTGTTCCAGACCCAAAGCCGCTCGCTCGACCAGGACGCGATGGCCATGGTCGCCGAGACGGAAGATGCGATCGCGCAGGCTGCCTCGCAACTCGTGGCCTATGGCTATTATACGCCGGTCCTGATCCTGTTCGATGAGGATCATGTACGCCTCCAGGACAAGGCCGAGTCCGTCCGTCGACTGATCCAGGCTGAAGGGTTCGGCGCCCGCGTCGAGACGCTCAATGCGACCGAGGCCTATCTCGGCTCGCTGCCCGGCAACTGGTACGCCAATGTCCGCGAGCCGCTGATCAACACGCGCAATCTCGCCGACCTCGTGCCGCTCAATTCCGTCTGGTCGGGAATTGCCGCCGCACCGTGCCCGTTCTACAAGCCGGCGTCGCCACCCCTGATGCAGGTCGCGTCGGGTTCGACGCCATTCCGCTTCAACCTGCATGTCGACGATGTCGGCCACACGCTGGTGTTCGGCCCGACAGGCTCCGGCAAGTCGACCCTGTTGTCGCTGATCGCCGCCCAGTTCCGGCGTTATGCCGGCGCGCAGCTCTTCGCCTTCGACAAGGGCAATTCCATGTTGCCGCTGACGCTTGCTGCCGGCGGCGATCATTATGACATTGCGGGCGAGGGGGCTGCCCTTTCCTTCTGCCCGCTTGCCGATCTGGAATCCGAAGGCGACCGCGCATGGGCGAGCGAATGGATCGAGACGTTGGTCGCCATGCAGGGCGTACAGATCACGCCCGAGCATCGCAACGCCATTTCCCGGCAGATCGGGCTGCTTGTCCAGTCGAAAGGACGATCGCTCTCTGACTTCGTTTCCGGTGTCCAGCACCGTGAGATCAAGACGGCGCTGCACCACTATACGGTCGACGGTCCCATGGGGCAGTTGCTCGACGCCGAGGAGGACGGCCTGTCGCTCGGATCATTCCAGACCTTCGAGATCGAGCAGCTCATGAATATGGGCGAGCGCAATCTGGTGCCGGTTCTTCTCTATCTCTTCCGCAGGATCGAGAAACGGCTGACTGGAGCCCCCAGTCTCATCATTCTCGACGAGGCCTGGCTGATGCTCGGCCATCCGACCTTCCGCGACAAGATCCGCGAATGGCTCAAGGTCTTGCGCAAGGCGAACTGCGCCGTGGTGTTGGCCACCCAGTCGATCTCCGATGCGGAACGCTCCGGCATCATCGACGTGCTGAAGGAATCCTGCCCGACCAAGGTCTGCCTGCCGAACGGAGCGGCGCGAGAGCCGGGCACGCGCGAATTCTACGAACGGATTGGCTTCAACGAGCGCCAGATCGAGATCGTCGCGACCGCCACGCCCAAGCGCGAATATTACGTCTCGAGCCCGGAGGGCAGGCGGCTGTTCGACATGGCGCTCGGGCCGGTCGCGCTCGCCTTTGTCGGCGCGGCCGGCAAGGAGGACCTCAAGCGCATCCGCACACTCGTCGAGCAGTTCGGGCCTGACTGGCCCGTCCAATGGCTTACGGAAAGGGGGATCGGCAATGCAACCGAGATTTTCAGGCAGGTTTAGGATCGTTGCAGCCCTGGCTGTGGCTAGCGGCATGCTTGCGCCGGCGCAACTCCACGCCGGAGCGGTGACCGGCCAGGCGACGGAGTGGACGCAGCTTCTGAACAATAGCGAGCTGATCGCGCTGACCGGCCAGTCCGCGGAGCAGATCAAGAACCAGGTCACGCAGATCACGCAGCTGGCCGAGCAGATCCAGAACCAGCTCAACATCTACCAGAACATGCTGCAGAACACGGCGCAGCTGCCGTCGCGCATCTGGGGCCAGGTGGAGAACGATCTCAACCAGCTGCGCAATCTGGTGGGCGAAGGGCAGGGGATCGCCTTCTCGATGGGCAATCTCGACGACGTCCTCAAATCCCGCTTCCAGAGCTTTGCCGACTTCAAGACCGGCCTTGCCGGCGGTGAAACCTTCTCCTCCAGCTATCAGCAGTGGTCGGACACCAATCGCGATACGATCGGTGCCACGCTACGCGCGGCGGGCCTGACCGCCGAGCAGTTCGGCAGCGAAGAAGCGACGATGGCGCAATTGCGCTCCGCATCCGAAAGCGCCGACGGGCAGATGAAGGCGCTGCAGATCGGCCACGAGATCGCCACCCAACAGGTCGCACAGGCGCAGAAGCTGCGTGGTCTGGTCTCGCAGCAGGTGACGATGCTCGGCACCTGGTTGCAATCCGAGCAGGCGGCAAAGGATCTCGCCCAGACGAGGCGCGAAGAGTTCTTCAATTCCACCGCGCCATCCACCTCCGGCGGCCAGACGATGGAGCCGCGCTGGTGACCCGGATCGTCTTCGCCATCGTCCCACTTGCTGTCATCGCCATCGGCATCATTGTCGTGGTCCAGTTCAACGGGGCATCGTCCGAAACCTCAGGCGCCGTCGAACCCACTCCGCCAAACTACGACACGAGGGGCGGCCAGGAAATGCGGCCGCGCTGGGACTGAACGATGGCGCGGTGGCTGAACAAGACATTCGGGGGAAGATTAGCGGCGGCGTTGTTTGCACTGCTTGTTCTCATCGTCCCTTCATTCGCTCAGGACGGTGGTCTTTTGACCAATCTGGAAAACGAGATCGCAACGGCCGCCCGGGGTTGGCAAACGACCGTCATGCAGGCTGCCCGCTCGCTGTTCTGGATCCTGGCCGGCATCGAGGTCGGCATCGCCGCCGTCTGGCTGGCGCTGGCCGCGGCCTCGCTCGATACCTGGTTCGCCGAACTCGTCCGCAGGATCCTCTTCATCGGCCTCTTCGTCTTCATTCTCGAGCAAGGGCCGGACTTTGCACGCGCCATCGTCGACAGCCTCTTCGATATCGGAGCAGGCGGCGGTTCGGCATCTCCCGCCAACGTCTTCAATGCGGGGCTGAAGGTTGCCTCGACCATGTCCGAGAAAGCGAAGTTCGGCCTTTGGGAAGACAATGCGCTGGCGATCGCCGCGGTGTTCGCCATGATCGTTGTCGTCATCTGCTTCTCGCTCGTCGCTGCGATCTTCATCTCGGTCATGGTCGAGATGTATGTCGGCCTGCTTGCCGGCATGATCATGCTCGGCCTTGGCGGCTCAAGCTTCACCAAGGACTTTGCCGTCCGCTATCTGGTCTATGCCTTCTCGGTCGGCATGAAGCTGCTGGCGCTCGTCATGATCGCCCGCATCGGCTCCGAGGTCCTCATCAATCTCGCCAACGGCCCGGCCGGGTCCGACGAGTTCCTGTCGACGCTGGCGATCGGCGGCATCTCCGTCGTCGTCTTCATCATCTCGATCTATGTGCCCAACATCCTCCAGGGCGTGGTGCAGGGTGTCTCCGTCACCGGCGGCATGGAGGCGATAAGGCATGGCGGGCAGGCAGCGAGCTTCGCGGCCGGCTCTGCGGCTCTTGCCTGGGGCGGCGCACGGGCAGGGGCCTCGGCCTACTCCGACGCCCGGGCATCCGGCTCGTCCTTTGGTGCCGCGGCCCTCAAAGGCATGGCCGAGGGCGTCGGCGCTGCGGGGGGTTCGCTAACCACTGCCGCGAAGGACAAGGCGATCGGAACGCCCGGCACCTGGGGCGCGTCCACCATGGGTCTCGCCAACGCCAAGCTCGACCGCGGGCAGGCGTCGAAACCATCCTCATCCCGAACGAAGGGCAAACCATGACGTCGAAGTGGAGGGGGCGCTATGGCGAGGAATAAGGCTCCGGACAATCCATATCTGGCCGCACGGCATGAGTGGAACGAGCGCTACGGCTCGGCGATCCACGCGGCACGATCCTGGAAGATCGTCGGCGTGACCGGCATGCTGATGGCGGTGATCGGCTTCGGCTATGCCCTTTACCTGAGTACTCAAGTGAAGCTCGTTCCCTATATCGTCGAGGTCGACCGGCTGGGCACCGCGGTCCAGGCCGGCTTCCCACAGCAGATCGAATATGCCGATCCCCGCGTCGTTCGTGCGACGCTCGGATCCTTCATCGCCAGCTTCCGGTCGGTGACACCCGATACCGTGGTGCAGAAGCAATATATCGACCGCACCTACGCACTGCTGCGCACCGCCGATCCGGCGACCGAGAAGATCAACAACTGGTTCCGCGGCAATTCTCCTTTCGATCGTGCGCGCACCATGACCGTGTCGATCGAGGCAACCAGCATCGTGCCCTTGTCGAACCAGACGTACCAGGTCGACTGGACCGAGTATGAGCGCGACCGGCAGGGCAAGGAGCTGGCAACACGCCGCTTCCGGGGGATCGCCACGGTGACGCTGACACCGCCGCAGGATGAATC
This sequence comes from Mesorhizobium sp., assembly GCF_023954305.1. Classification (NCBI taxonomy): domain Bacteria; kingdom Pseudomonadati; phylum Pseudomonadota; class Alphaproteobacteria; order Hyphomicrobiales; family Phyllobacteriaceae; genus Mesorhizobium; species Mesorhizobium sp. The sequence continues at coordinate 6,624 of NZ_JAMLIG010000007.1, forward strand.
CGTCATCCGTCTCAATCCGATCGGCCTTTACCTGACGGATTTCGACTGGACGGCGCAGTTGTGAGTACCGGGGGAAGTGAAAGAATGAACAACAGACGAGCCTGCGGGCTTAAGATCGCCTTGATGGCGCCGCTGCTGATCGCAGCTTGCTCCAGCGCCGCGGCAGGGCAGGGGCTGTCCACCAACGAAACGCGGGGCACCAGTCTCTCCACGCAATGGCAGCAAAGTGCCGGCGTCGTCACGCGCGGGCCGGATGGCAAGGTCGTGTTCCTGTTCGGCCAGGTGCAACCGTCGATCGTCTGCTCGCCGCTTCAGGTCTGCGACATTGAGCTCCAGCCCGGCGAGATCGTCCGCGATGTCCTTCTCGGCGACACGGTGCGCTGGAAAGTCGAACCGGCGACGTCCGGTGCGCCGGGTGGGCAGGCCGTACACCTGATCGTCAAGCCGGCCGAGCCGGGCCTTTTGACCTCGATGGTGGTCACGACTTCACGCCGCACCTACCATATCCAGCTCAAATCCCATCACAGCCAGTATATGGCGCGCGTCGGATTCGACTATCCGGAAGACGTCAACGCACGTCTTTCCGAGATCAATGCACGGATGGAGGCGAGCATCGTTCCCGGCGCCGGCGTGCCGGCCGACCAGCTGAATTTCAATTTCTCGGCGTCCGGAAGCGCGCGCTGGAAGCCGACGCGGATCTATTCCGACGGCACGAAGACATACATCCAGTTCCCGCGCTCATTGTCCGGGCAGGATGCGCCGGTGCTCTTCGTCGTCTCCGGCCGCGAGAACCGCATCGTCAACTACCGTCTCAACGGCACGATGATGGTTGTCGACTATCACATCGATCACGCCATTCTGGTCTCCGGCGTCGGCCGCAGCCAGGAGAAGATAGTCATCCGGCGGAGGGGCTGACCATGTCGATCGTCTCAACCCGCCGGAACATCCTCGACCTGCTGCTCTGCGGTATAGCGCTTGCCGGGTGCCAGACGCTCGGTGGATCGGGCTTGATTGCCAGCTCCGCCTATAGCGGTCTTGCTCCGGAAGCTGCGAACGCAATTGCCGACGACATGGTTGGGCGCTTCGCCGAGCATGTCGGGCCGGGTAGCAATACGATCCAGCTGAAGGCGGACGGCTCGGTCTTTGGCCAGAGCCTTGAGACCTCTCTCAAGGGATGGGGGTACGCCGTGGCGACGAACCAGAAGGCCGAGGGCGGCAATCTCGTCCCGCTCGCCTATGTCGTCGACACATTCGAGAACAATGTGCTGGCCCGCCTGTCGACCAACTCGCTCACATTGACACGCGTCTACACGGTGACAACGACCGGCGCTGCGCCGGCGAGCCCGCTTTCCGTCATGACGACAGGGCAGGGGGGCTGAGGTGAGCGAGACCCTGAAGCTCGGCGGTGACATCCCATCTCGGAAGGCTCCGAACATCCGCCGGCTGAACCGGCTCCCGATCATTGCGGCGATCGTGCTGGTGGTGCTGTTCTTTGCCGTCATCATCTATGGGCTCACGAACCGCGGCCTGATCTTCGGGGACCGGCAAGGCGGGGATGCCGCGCCCAGCTCCCGGCCGGCGTCGACCTATGGTGATCAACTCAAGCAGGGTGTTTCGGACGGGATCATTGGCGAGCCTGTCCAGACGCCGTTTCAGCCGACACCCGTTGAAAGGCGTGCGGGCGAGCAGACGACGCCCGTCGTCGTTCCGACTGAAAACGACCCCGTGCCGGTGCGCGCGAACAACCTGGAGCCGGAAGAGGTCTGGCGTGCACGCATCGAGCGCGAGCAGCAGGAACAGATCCTGCGTGAACTCCATCGCCAGCGCATGGCCTCGATCCAGGCCGATGAGGCGGCGTTCAACTCCCCGATCGCGGTGAGCCTGCAGGAGCACGATGCCGCCTCGAGCTCACAGGCCCAAAACGCAGAAACGACAACGGCGGCTTCCCGGCCGGGAAGCGCAATGGACCTGTACGCCGCTGCCATTCAGGCCGGCGCGCTCGGACAGAATACCGACCCGAACGGACAGGCAGCGAAGGAGAGCTTCTTCAATCAGGACATCAAGGATCTCGGCTACCTGCCGAACCAGGTCGTGCCGCAGCAATCCCCCTATGAGCTGAAACGCGGCTCCGTCATTCCAGCAACGCTCGTCACCGGCATCAACTCCGACCTCCCCGGTCGCATTACCGCGCAGGTCTCGCAGAATGTCTATGACAGCAAGACCGGCCGGCATGTGCTGATCCCGCAGGGCTCGAAACTGCTCGGCCGCTACGACTCCAAGGTCGTGTTCGGGCAGAGCCGGGTGCTCGTGATCTGGACCGACATCATCTTCCCGAACGGTTCCACGCTACAGATCGGCGGTATGCCCGGTGTGGATGCCGCCGGCTATGGTGGTTTCAGCGACAAGGTCGACAACCACTATCTGCGTTCGTTCGGCTCGGCCATTTTGGTCGCGCTGATCGGTGCGGGAACCGAAATGATGATCCCGCAGGATCGCAACGCCTTTGGTGAATCGAACAGCACTGAGGATGCGGCGCGCCGGAGCTTCGCCGACACCTTCGGCAAGATGGCGGAGCAGACGGTTTCGAAGAACCTCAACGTTCAACCGACGCTAGAGATACGGCCCGGCTACCGGTTCAACGTTCTGGTGGAGCAGGATATTATTTTCCCCGGCTCGCAGCAAGGCTGAGCGGTGCGACACTCGCATTCGATATCGATTTCAAGGGCGAGGCAATCACTAGCTCCTAGCTTCCGGCTTCTTCCCGTGAATGGCTGCCTGCCCTCAATCGAGGACTAACGACTCTCGGCGTATCGTTTTAGCCGCTCGTCGAGCGTACCTGTGTGCAGCTCGAACATGTGGTTGTCATCGTCATAGAAGTAAATTGACTGCCCTTCGCCTGGAACACGCGAACGCCCCTCCCGAATCTGTAGGTGAAGGGCGCGAACCCGTTCGAGATAGTCCTCGTAGTCGTCGTCCGCGATTTTGAAAGCTACGTGATTGTAGGTGCGCGATGGCAAGGCTTCCCCCTCCATCGTGGCAATCCAAATGGGCTCATCTTTGTCGCCTATGAGAAAGAAGCGTTCTTTCGTGAGCGAGAAAGTTTCAGTACCGCTGTCATAAACCTTTCGTGCATCGAACACCGATTTCAGAATTTGCTCCATACGGTCGAGGTCCCGAACGATGAATGTCATGTGGCTAAGGCCCTCAATCAAAAAACTTCTCCTTTAACGGTCGTTTGCGGGAGCAAATCCCGATCACGAGGTTGTTGCTTTCTGCAAGTTCGCTTTTGTTTGCCAAGCTCGGACTGGGACGTCCTGAATGGGGTCTGCCGCGGTCATGCCGATTTCGCAGGTATTGGAGGTCTGCAACAGTACTGCTATAGGCATCTGAGACCGCTCTCGCCGAAAAGGCGATTGATCAATCCATCGCGCGTGATAATCGCCGGCGTAGTTTCCGGGCGCTCGCTGAACCGAACAAGCCGCGCGAAGGCGATCTTTCGGTTACCTTTCTCCGCCCACCCAACATACCAACCGAACGGCTGCCCCTGTAGCAAATTGCCATCGTCACCAAAGGGCATGCCCGCGCCAGTCTTTCCAAATATCTGCCAGCCATTTGGCTGCTCATCTAACTCAAGCAGCTTTGTTGTTTCCTCGACCGCCGCAGGTTTAACTGGCAGATCGCCTTCGACCATCCGCGTCAGGAAGCGGACCTGCTCAGCGGGGGAAATCTGCAACGATGAACTGAGCCAGGCGTTTGTCAGACCGTTTGCCTCGCCAGCATCCCCGGCGAGGTCTTTATTGCCGTAGTCGAAATCCTCCACGTAGTTCGCGAAGCGCTCGTGCCCGATCTGCTTGGTGATCTCCTGCGAAAACCATACGACCGACAGACGCATCCAGCGTTCGGGTGTCGTCGGCAGGCGCCATGCGGGGTTCCAGTCTACGTACCCATCATGAAACTGCCATTCGGGCTGATCTGACGCGGTGAGGATGCCGCTGTCGAACCCCATTAGGCTGATCGGTATCTTGAAGGTCGATGCGGCGGACATGCGCTCGTCACAGGCTCCCTCTCGGACCAAAGGTTCCGGCGATCCGATCTCCTGCGCGAGTGTGCAGATCACACGCGGCTCCGTCTCGGCGTGCATCGTAAAGGCGAGGACTGCCGCCCCCGACGCAATGGCAATCTTTCGCATCAGTTTCCTTCATCCGGCGCTTCCTGATACGTTGTAAGATCAACTCTTCGTCCAAAGGGCTCGTTAACGCTGTCGTTAACGAATCAAGGTCAGCGGTCGGGCAACTCCGCCTCGTTCATCGGCTGTTCGTCCACATCGAGCGCATCCTCGTGTCAACGGGCGCAAGGCGATCACCGATGATGTGGTAGAAGCAGCGATATCCATTCTCGTGATCGGTGCCATTTTAGCGCTGATTATCAATGGCGATCAAAGACAACAGTCATGGCCCGTCTTCATTAGGCAATTGCAACTATCCCAGTGAAAATTGGCGAACGGCGTGATGCACGGCAGATAGTCGCAGGTGGGCCAATATAGCGCGATTGTTAATTGCTGGGCCGGCTGGGCGCAGGCTAAGCTCCCTCTTTTGCGTTCAAGCGAAGGATTCTGGAGAGCCCGGCGGCGAGGCTTTTGTGAGGTATCGCGACAGACACAGGTAAGGAGGAGGCCATGACCGAACGATGGAAGCTGGACAAACAGCTTGGTGAGTTGATCGATGCCATGGAGACGGCGCAGGAGGACGATACGGTTCGCTCGGCCCTGCAGACCTTCACCCGTGCGTCGTCATTTCAGTATTATGCCTATTTCTGTTTTGGCGGGCCTGAGGAGTCTGCCGTCACAAACTATCCGTTGGAATGGCAGGAACTCTATCTCAGCAACGACTATGGCGCGATCGACCCAGTGGTGAAGACCGCCCAACGGCGCATGGCTCCATTCTCGTGGTCGGCTCCCCATCTGAGGAAAGACCATCGCGGTCAGATCGCATTCCTGAATGAAGCGGAACGCCATGGCATTTGCTCGGGCTTCACGATCCCGATCAAGGCCGGCTTCGGCAGGGTGGCGATGCTCACGGTTGCGGGCGAAGCCAAGGAACAACCCGACATCATCATTCGCGACCCCGTACAGGCAGCGACGGCGGTCGCCTTCGTGCACGTCAACATCATCCGGCTGACCGCAAACATTCTGATGAAGTCGAAAGCCGGATTGTCGAGCCGGGAATTGACCTGCCTGACCTGGGCGTCACTCGGTAAGACCAATTGGGAGACAGCGCAGATGATCGGCATTGCCGAGAATACCGTTCGCTTCTACCTCAAACAGGCTCGCGACAAGCTGGGGGCAAAGAATATTCCCCATACCGTGCGGCTTGCAGTCAAACGAAAGATCATCTGAAGCTGATCTGCGGACCGGGCTAATCGCAGGCCGGCACTGAGGGGATGTATCCCAGCTTGCTGATCAATGCGTCGACGACGGCTATCTGCGCAGTGTTGTTCATCATCGCCTGGGTACAGCTGTGCTCGAGATTGCCCTTCTCGGGATCGCTATTCGGCGCCTTGTTCCAGAGCTCGTAGGCCCGCTCGGCCGCCTCCATCAACTCGCGGTGCTTCCGGATCGCGTCGATCGTGGCAGCTTCCAGGTCCTTGCCGGATAGCTGCTCGATGATTCCGGCAAGGGTTGCCGAGAGGCCTTCCCGTTCTTGCGAGACTACTCTGCTGCGTCCAGTGACCATACGATGCCCAGTTGGCTGGGTCCACGGTGCGCCCCCGCAGACGAGAACCCTGTGGCTCGAAGCCGGGGATTGCAAACTGTAACAAGACAGCCCTGAAACCTTTAGTGCCGAGCACCTGGACATATTTCCAGGTCCCCGGCCGAAAGCCCGAGGATCTGGTGTCGTCACGGCCGGCACCAACCGCTTGTTAGGGGTTTGCACGCCCCAAAGCAGCGCGTACTGCTTCGGGGTCCCTTATATGGACAGAAGGCGGTGAAAACCAGATGACAATCGGTGTTTCAGAGATATTCGCCGAAGTGGCCTGGAGAAAGGAGCACGCTTCGGAATCGGAAAATAGAGCATTCTGAAAAGGCAGGACCATGAAGACGGCATTGATCATCGGTGGCACAGGCCAGATCGGTTTGGCGGTCGCCCACCACCTGGTACGAGATGACTGGGAAGTGTGCCTCGCCTCCAGACAGGCCCCGGCCGCTCCCGGCCCGTGGCGCCATGTCCGCTATGATCATCGGGAGCCGGGAGCTCTGGCGGCCGCAATCGGGAACGGCGCCGACCTGCTTCTGGACTGCATCGCCTTCGATGAGGCCGATGCGGAACAGCTTTCCTCCGTGAAGTCCGCAGTCGACCGGATCGTCGCCATATCGAGCGTGAGCGTCTATCGCGATGAGGCTGGCCGGACGCTCGATGAGGCCGCGGAAGCTGGTTTTCCGGAGTTTCCGGTTCCTATCCCCGAAACCCACCCGACGCTTGAACCCGGTCCCGCTACCTATTCTACTCGGAAAGCCGCTATGGAGCGCCGATTGCTGGACGAGGCCGGCGGTCAGGTCACCATCCTTCGACCGGCCGCGATCCACGGCCCGCACAGCATGCACGCGCGCGAATGGTGGTTCGTGAAACGGCTGCTCGACGGACGCGAGTGCATTCCGCTCGCCTATGGCGGCCAAAGCCGGTTTCAGACGACATCGACCGCGGCAATCGCCGAAGCGGTCGCCTGGGTTTGCCAAGGAGGCAAACCGTCAGTTTTGAATGTCTGCGACGCCGACGCCCCGACGACGACCGAAATCGCCCGGGCCATCATGGCCGTGTTGGGCAGGCACGCCGAACTCGCTGGCCTGCCGGACGAACCCTATCCGCCGACGATCGGCATGAGCCCGTGGTCCGTCCCGCTGCCGATGGTGTGCTCGAGTTCTGCGCCCAGCGTCGGCACCTATGCGCAGACCGTCGATGCAGCCATCGAGTGGTTGGTCGGCGCGACCCGCGGTAGAGATTGGAAAGAAGTCCTGCCACAGCTCGCAGCCTATCCCTGGGATCAGTTCGACTACGAGGCTGAGGATCTGGTGCTGTAGACCTTTGTCAGATGAATTCATCAGTAGCGATTGCCGGCGACGTCGTGCAGATTAGTCCTGCGCCGCGGGTATTCGCGACAGATCCACCCTGATGCCTGCATTGTTCGGGTCCGACAGCTCGTCGGGCGGCGAGATGGTTTTGCGTCCAGCGTCCGACATGTCCTCCTCAAATGCAGGCTCGCTGCCTCCGCCCGACGTTTGATCTGCCTCGCCCACCTCCCGCTCCGCAATCGGACCGGGATCCGGCAGGGCGAACACGTAGTCCTCGCCGTATTGGCCAGTCCTCCACGCCGTGACGGCCTCGTCGAACGTGGAGGAACCGGTTGAACCTTCTTCGGCCGCTGCGATTCGATAGACTTTGCCGAACAGCGCCGAGCCCATCCTGATGTTCTCGCAGGCGTCGACGATATCGGCCGAGATTTCTGCCGCATCCGATATGCCATGGCCGGCGGGATACTGGGTGATCCCGACGCGGACGCTTGCCTGACCGACAAAACGCTGGATCAGCCTCACGGCGTCATCGGCATTGCGCGGTTGCTCCGGCAGGATGATGCGGTTTCCCGAGGTGATGCGAACCGCGAGCGGATTGTCGGACCCGGCCTCGGCGATGAACCGCTCGACGATGGCAATCTCGATGCTGGGATCGGCGCATTGCTGGATGAGTGCCGCGTCGAACATGATGCTCCCCCTCAAATGTTGAATGCGACGACGATCGGGATGTCGAACAGCCACGCCCAGGCTATGGCGCTCGCCTTCTGGATCGCGACGATACTGGTGTTCTCTGTCCACCAGCCATTGCCGGTCGCGACTATCGCGTCCGGCGCGTGGAGCGCGGACTGGAGAAACGGCCAGATGATCAACTGCTCGTAGCAGATGAGCGGTGCGATCCGCAGGCCGCCCGACCCGACAATGGGGTTGGCAAAGAAATGTGCCCGCGCTCCGGCAGGGTCACCGAACCAGGCACGCCATGGCTGCCACATGGACACCGGGACCGGCATTCTTTCCCGATAGACGATGCGCGCCGTTCCGCCGGCGATCTCAACCATGACATTGTCGTAGCCGGCCTCGTCGACAACGATGGCGCCGAGATTGACGGTGACGTCGAGGCCCGCGAGCGAACGGCGCCAGAGATGCTCGACGGTCGCGGTCCAGATGCCTGCCGCGCTCTCGGGAAGCACGATCACCCTTGCTCCATTGCCTGCTGCCGTCTTCACGAGCTCGATGGTTGCGAGCTGCTGGGCGTAGTCGGCATATTGTCCGCTTTCGCCCCGGAATTCCGTATCGACACCGACCCAGCCTTGCGGCATATCGGATGGGGTCCACCATGCGGCGGACCACAGACACAGTCCTCCCAAGACCAGTGTCGCGATCGGCCAGGCGCGCGTCGTCATGACAGCCAGGCCGATCGCTGCCGCAGCCAGCCCGAACCAGCCCCATCCGGGAAACACGATCCCAGCCGCGGTGATCGGATGCGCCCAGCCAACGATGCCGAAGAGTGGGACGCTCATCATCACGGCCGCGATGCAATAGCGGAGCGTCCGCCCCTGTCCCGGCCGCGCCGTCCAGAACGCCGCATGCACGAGGACAAAGCCGCTCGCCGCGGCGAGCCAGAGCGCTATCCCTGCGCCGAATCCACTGCCATAGAAATTGGCAACACCCTGTGGCAGGCCGCGAGAGGCGGCGAGGAAATAGCCGGTCGAGACCAGCGCCGCGCCGATCCGCGTTGGCGCCATTGCCCACAGCGCCGGGAACAGCATGGCGACCGGAAGAAGGACAGGATTTCCACTCCAGCCGACAAGGCCGACCACGGCGGCAACACCAACCAGGGCGACCGATCTTAGCGGCTCACGGATCAACGGTGAACACCGGTCGTGCCAGTCCCAGAACACCGTCGGCCGGGATCGGCCCGAAATATCTCGAGTCATAGGAACCTGCGAAACTGGAGTGGAGGAAAAGATGACCCGCGGGCACGCCGCCGCCGGCATAGGGCTCGAGCGCCCTGCTCTCGGCGTCGAACGGCCGAACTTCTGAATCAGCGAGTGCCGTACCGTCGATCTTGATGCTGCTGCCGATATCGACGCGCTGACCGGGACCGGCAACGACCGTCTTGATCAGCGGCGAGAACCAGCCGGGACAGAGGCCGCGTCGCACATAGCCGCGCTCGCGCGCCATCACGAATTCCGCGATCGGTGGCGGGCAGATAAAGATCAGATCCCCGACCTCGACCTTCCGGTCGAGCGCCTCGATGCGCCAGAGCCCAAGCGCATAGCTCGGTGTGAAATTGACCCGGTAGCCGCCCAGCCAGCCACCGGCCGCGATGCCCGCAAGCCCGACGGCGCCGACGGCCAGTATGGCCAATGCCCTCCCCCGCCTCATGGCTTCAGCACCGGTGACTGCCGCTGCAACTGGCGCAGGGCCTCCGTCTCCTGCAGCGCCTGCGTCGTGCGCTCATGCGCGGCGAGTTGCTGGCCGGCGCGCATAACCGGCCATGCGGATGCAAGTTTCTGCTTTTCGCCCGGAGCCAGGCCGAGCGCTGCTCTGTCAAAGAGAGGACCTTGCGCTTCCTTCGCAGCAGTCGAGAGGAAGGTGCGCTCGCCGAAGCGTTCGCCCACCGCCTTGTTGAACGCGTCGATCTCGGCCTTGGCCATCCGGTCGGCGAGTGCAAAGCCTAGTGCGGCCGGCAGGTCGTTGCGGTCGATCGCGTCGCGCACCTTTTCCAGGACCATGCTCGCCGATGGCGACAGCGCCGGAATGTCGATCGAGACGCGATGCCGCTCGGTCTGCTCTGCAGCCGTCAGCTTGTTCAGCATGGTCTCGCGCGTACGGATATAGCGCTCGATATCGCGACGCAGCGCCCGAACATTCACCTTGGCGACGTCACGCTCTTGTCTGTCGGCCTTGCTGGCGAACAACCCTTCCTTGCCGCGCAAGGGACCAAATGAATCCGGCATCCGCTCAATCCGTTCGAGCCGCTGCTGCGCCTCCGTCGCGTTCGACAGCACCGCCTCGAAGCGCATGGCCCGAAACGCCGATTCAGGATCGGCGTAGACCAGGCGAATGCGATTGGAGAGATCGTCCCATTGTTTCGACAAACCGGGATCGGCCTGCAGCTTTTGCTCGGCGGTGTCGGAGACGGACAACGCAAAGCTGGTGATGCCCTTGACCATGGGTTCGGCCTTTCCTTTCGGTTGGAGCGTTGCGGAAACCTGCGCGTCGAAAAGCCCGATCCGCGCTCCTGCTACACGCAGTTGCTGGCCGAGATCGGCGAGGCGCTGCTTCTGGCGCAGCGTCCAGTCGAGGCGATCACGCACCAGCGTGCGCGCCACCTGCATGAGATGGAGGCCGCGGCTGTTGGCGAAGCTCAGGGCCTGGCGGTAGAAGCGGCCGGCCGCATAGTCGAGCGTCGTTTCCTTCGCATCCCGGCGCGACAGGATCTTCACCAGCCCGCCGACCCTAGCGAAGGAACGCTTGCCGTAATAGAGCGCCACATCCTCGCGATGCCGGGTCATTGCGACATAGGTCAGGTGGCGATCCAGCGAGAGGGATCCGAGCACTTTTACGCGGTCGACGGTCGCGCCCTGCGATTTGTGGATCGTGGTCGCATATCCATGATCGACATTGCGGTAGAAACGCTGGTCGACCTCGACGCGTCGCTTCGCATCCCCCTCCCCGGTCTCGGCGACGATCCGGCCGGGCGCTGCTTTGACCACTTTCCCCAGCATGCCGTTCTTGACGTCGAGGGCTCCCTCGTTTTTCAGGAACACGACCTGGTCGCCGGCGGCGAAGCGCCGCTCGCCGTCTTCCGTCCGGAAGGCATGACCCTGCTCGAGAATGCCGCGTTCGACCAGCTTTTCGCGGGCGAGCTCATTGAGCATGCGCACGTCGCGGCGCAGATGGGCGAGGATCAGGGTCGATTTCCCCGGATCGAAATCCCCGTTCCAGTCGTCGATGAGATTCGTGATCGCCTGCGCCTTCAGCTGCGAGCCGAGCACCCTGCCCCTGGCGCTGTATGCCGAGATCGCCGCCTCGATCCGGCCGCGCGCCAGGTCGAGCGAGGCGGAGCGCATCCAGGCTTCCTTCTGGCGATAGATGGTCTCGAGCTCGGCATAGCCGATGCGGTCGACAATGGCGCGGAACGCCGCGCCCGCCTCGATCGGCTGGAGCTGTTCGGGATCGCCGACCAGAACCAGCTTGGCCCCGGCTCGTGTGATGGCTTCGACGAACGTCGCCATTTGCCGGGAAGCGACCATGCCGGCCTCGTCGAGCACGAAAACGGTCCTGTCGTCGAGACCGTCCCTGCCCTGTCTCCAGCGCAGCTCCCAGGAGGCGAGCGTGCGTGATGCAATACCCGCTTCGGTCTCCAGCCCTTCCGCCGCCTTGCCGGCGAGCGCGCCGCCGACCACGCGATAACCGGCCGCTTCCCAGGCTTCGCGCGCTGCCTTCATCATCGTGGTCTTGCCGGCGCCGGCGCGGCCAACCACGGCCGCGATGCGCGTGCCGCCCGCAACATGCTCGATCGCCACACGCTGCTCGTCCGACAGCCGCGAATGGCGCTCGAACACGCCCGCCAGCGCCTTCTCCCGGACGCCATGCGATCTTGCCCGCGCGAGAAACCCCGCGCGGTCGACCATTTCGGATTCCAGCCGGATCATCTCGCGTGTCGTGAGCTTTGCCGGCATACGCGCGCCCGTCGCCAGATCGACACGCTCGACATCGAGGCGCAGGCATTCCGGGCTTTGCAGGACGCGCAGCATCAGCCGCTGGAATGTCCCGGCATCGTCGACATAGCGATGCAGCACCCTGGCGATATCGCGTTCGTCGAAGACGCTCTTTTCGTGGCTGATCATCTCGAGCACGAGCTCGGGCTTCGCCTCGATGCGTTTCGCGTTGATCCGGCGGCGGGCTTCGTGCTCCTGCAGGCTGTCGAGTTCCGGCTTGCGGCCGAGGGCCCTGGCCTTGCGCAGAATCGCCTTGGCCGCGACCCCGATATGAGTGGTCGGCACGATGTCGATGCCGCGCTCGGCATAGGAACGCCCATCGACGCGGATATCGAGGCCGGCCAGCGCCAGATGCTGGTTCTGGAGATCCAGCCAGGCCCGCCTTTGCTGCAGGAACTCGGCCTTCTCCCCGGCCCAGAGCCGATACTGGATCTTGCCGCTCCGGGTCCTGACCGGCTGACCATCCTCTCCGATCACGGCAACCTTCTTGCCCCCGAAACCCTTTTCCGTCAGCGGGCGCAATGTCGTCATCAGATGCGCATGCGGATTGCCGGGTTCGTCGTGGATAACCCAGTCGGCAACCTGCCCGCGTGCGAGCACCTGCTCGAACACGAACTGCCGCATCAGCGCGACGTTCTGCTCTTTGCTCAGTTCCACCGGCAGCGCGATGATGAACTCCTTGGCGAACTGCGCGTCGGCCCGTTTCTCGAAGGCTTCCACCCTGTTCCAGAAGGCTTCGGCTGCACCGGAAACAGAACGATCGGCGATGAGCGCCCGCGCCCAGTCCGGCGCACCGGCCGGCAGCAGGAACTCCTCATGTCCGAGGCCGCGCTTGGCCGTATAGTCGACCGTTCGTGCCTCGGCTTCGTGCTCCATCCTGGCGCAATGGCGATACGCAGCCGACAGCACGGCGCTGCGCCCGTCGGCGCGCCCGATGATCTGAGGCGTGAAATGCGTGATGGCCAAAGCGCGAGCGCTCCCTGCGGTTGAACCGGACACGGCTTCCGCAGGTCAGCCCTGCCCCATCCGGGGCCGGGGTGCAGGCACGTCGCGTCAGCGACGTATTACTGCGCCCTTGGAGCATTCCTTCGGAACGCAGGGATGATCTCGCAAAGCGTCGGCTTCGCCGACCCCTCACTTTCGAGGGGTCGCGCTGCGCGCGCCCCTCCTTCAATCTGAGGCGAGAACACAAATGTTTCGCATGAGGAAAGGCATCCGGAATGAAGAAGCCACCGTCGAGGATCAGGGAAGAGATCGCCAGGCTGCAAGGGCAGCTGAAGCAGGCCGAGACGCGCGAGGCCGAACGGATTGGGCGGCTCGCGCTGAAGGCGGGTCTTGGCGAGATCGAGATGGACGAGGCCGACATGATCTCGGCCTTCGAGGAAATCGTGGCGAGGTTTCGCAAGGGTGGCGGCCGCGCAGGCAAGGCCACGCCCGCGCCGGTCGCGCCTGGCGCGACTTCGGGGCAGGCTGGCGAGGCTTGAGCGCATGCGACAAGCCAGCCAGTCCGAAGCCCGCAAGAAAGACACGCATGAGAAGATCCAGCTTGGGGGCCTGATCGCCAAGGCGGGACTTCGCTTTGAAAAGCGCGCGCTGCTCCTCGGCTTGCTGATCGACGGCGCCAGCCGGATCAAGGCGGACGACACGGAACGCGCGCGGCTGCTGGCGATCGGGGAAAAGGCGTTTGCCAGTGACCCCAACTAAGATCGCTCTTCTTGTCGCGCCGACGGTGCTGATGGTGGCGATGCTGTTCCTGTTCGCCGGCATCGAGCATTGGCTTGCCGGATTCGGCTCGACCGAACGGGCGCAGCTCATGCTCGGTCGGATCGGTATTGCCTTGCCCTATGCCATATCCGCCGCGACCGGCATCGTGTTCCTGTTCGCGGCGAGGGGCGCGATCGCCATCAGAAGTGCCGGCACCGGCGTGCTGATCGGCGCGGTCTCGGTCATTCTGATCGCCGGCATAAGGGAGATCGGCAGGCTCGCCGGATTCGCCGATACCGTTCCCGCGGGTGGCAGCATCCTCAACTATGCCGACCCGGCAACCGCAATGGGCGCGGTGCTTGTGGCGATCGCCGGCGTCTTCGCCGCACGGGTCGCCATGCGCGGCAATGCGGCTTTCGCCACATCGACGCCGCGCCGCGTCAGCGGCAAGCGTGCGATCCATGGCGAAGCCAGCTGGATGACGCTCAACGCGGCGAAGAAGCTGTTTCCGGAGACAGGCGGCATCGTCGTCGGCGAAGCCTGTCGCGTCGACAAGGACAGTGTCGCGGATCGCAGTTTCCGCGCCGACGATCGGGAGACATGGGGCGCGGGCGGCAGATCGCCGCTTCTGTGTTTCGACGCATCCTTCGGCTCGACGCATGGACTCGTCTTTGCCGGCTCCGGCGGCTTCAAGACGACATCCGTCACCGTGCCGACCGCGCTCAAATGGGGTGGCGGGCTCGTTGCGCTCGACCCGTCCAACGAGGTCGCGCCGATGGTGATCGAGCATCGGCGCAAGGCTGGCCGCGATGTGCATGTCCTCGACCCGAAGCATCCGGCAACCGGCTTCAACGTGCTCGACTGGATCGGCCGCTTCGGCGGCACGAGAGAGGAAGATGTCGTCGCGGTCGCCAACTGGGTGGTGACCGACACCGGGCGCTCGACTTCCATCCGCGACGATTTCTTCCGCGCCTCCGCGTTGCAACTCATCACCGCGCTCATCGCCGATGTCTGCCTGTCGGGGCATACGGAAAAAGAACACCAGCATCTGCGGCAGATGCGGGCGAACCTCTCCGAGCCCGAGCCGAAGCTGCGCGAGCGGTTGCAGAAGATTTACGACAATTCGCAATCGGAGTTCGTCAAGGAAAACGTCGCGCCGTTCATCGCCATGACGCCGGAGACCTTTTCTGGCGTCTATGCCAATGCCGTCAAGGAGACCCATTGGCTGTCCTATCCGAACTATGCCGCATTGGTCTCGGGCTCGAGCTTTGCGACCGACGATATCGCCGAGGGCAAGACCGACATCTTTGTCAATCTCGACCTGAAGACACTCGAGGCGCATCCGGGTCTGGCGCGCACGATCATCGGCGCGCTGCTCAACGCAATCTACAACCGGAATGGAGAGATCAAGGGACGGACATTGTTCCTGCTCGATGAGGTCGCCCGGTTGGGATATCTCAGGATTCTCGAAACCGCTCGCGACGCCGGCTGCAAATACGGGATCAGCCTTGTGCTGCTGTTCCAGTCGATCGGCCAGATGCGCGAAACCTATGGCGGGCGTGACGCCACGTCCAAATGGTTCGAGAGCGCGTCATGGGTGTCGTTCGCCGCGATTAACGATCCGGAAACGGCCGACTACATCTCGCGCAGATGCGGCAACACGACGGTCGAGGTCGACCAGCTCAGCCGGTCATCACAGATGTCGGGATCGTCGCGGACACGCTCGAAGCAACTGGCCGCGCGGCCGCTGATCCTGCCCGAGGAAGTGCTGCGCATGCGCGGCGACGAGCAGATCGTGTTCACCGCCGGCAACGCACCGCTCAGATGCGGCCGCGCCATCTGGTTCCGCCGCGACGACATGAAGGCTGTGGTCGGCGAGAACCGTTTTCATCGGAAGGCGTAGCGCGGTGCTGGAGGGGACGGCTCACCCTGCCCCTTCCGGGGAGAGATTTAGAGGGTGGTTCCCCTCTCAAGAAGGACGGAGGGCCGGTCCGCTGTCCTGTACACCATATCCGCGACATAACAGGCATGCGAAAAGAAATGGGAAGGCGACAGCGCCGCCTTCCCGGTTGCCGTCACCATGGGATGTCGGCATCGGGATCGAAGGGCTCGATGGATTTGGAGGGCTGCGGGTTCTTTGGCCTCGGCTTGTAGAAGACGATGTCGTAGGTGAACGCTATCCCGCATTCGATCTCGATGTCATCGAGAACGGCGCGCAGCCCGCACAGGCGTTCCTGCGGAATTTCGACAACGAGCGGAACATCGCCGACGGTCTCGGTTTTCCCGTTGACGGGATTGCGGAAGGAACCATCGGGCTCCGATCGATGCCACCCTCCGATTTCGAAGGGCTGGCCTTCATACCAGTTCCGCTCCGTCGCCATCTGACATTGAACCAGATGGTAGAGGAGGTCTTCCTGCCGGTCGGGATCGGCTTCGCGGGCGGCCATGCATTTGAGGTCAATCAGTTCGGCCAACTCGGCGCGGTAACCGTCGAGGACGGCCATGACAGTGTCGTGCACGTCACGGGCAAGATTGCTGTCGGCGCCAAAGCGGTTGGCCCGCACGAGGAGCTTGAAGCCGGCGAGCTTGACGATGAGGTTGAGCGCTTGCGAGGAATTCATGGGGAAGTCTCCTTTCGATTTCTGACGAAAGGGGTCCGCATCGTAGCCGCGAGGAGTCAGGGATCGCGCAAGCGACCGGCAGAGCCGGCGAGCGGGGGAGCCGAAATGCGTCAGCATTTTGGGGGGACCGCGATGTCCTTGACGCCGGAGTGGCGGATGCACAATGGGACATCAGAGGTAGATCAATCCCGCGGCCCCGCCAGGGGACGCGGACCATATCCGGCGACCAGCCGGCCCCAGCACCCTCGCCCCGCCTCTATGACCGGAGTTTCCCGCCGGCAGCGCCTATCGCGAGAGGTTCGTCACCCGAATGGGCCGAAACCGCGTCGCGGGTTCGGTGAGCGCCCCTTGGGGCGCGAGTAGAGCCGTGCCCGTTAGGGCCTCGCCCAAACCTTTTCTTCCGTATACGGGTGGGAGCCCACCCAGCGGCAGTTGATGGAAATCGATCACGCCAATGAATCGGTCGTGCCGGATCGATTCATGAAACTCGTTGGACGCCGCTTCCGAAGGAAGCGAGACTCCAGCCATGGAAAACGAGGAAGCAGGTCCGGTTCATCTTCGCCGCATCGATCCGTCGCAGAACATGCGTCGCTTCTATACGCTCGCCATCCAACCGACATTGTTCGGCGGCGCGTCCGTCGTCCGTAATTGGGGCCGGATCGGTACGAACGGCCAGTCCATGATGGAAACCTTCGACAAGGTCGAAGAGGCGGGTGCGACCATGGTGAAGCTGGAGCGAACCAAGCGGCGGCGCGGTTATCGGGATTGATCCGGCGCCAAGTCCAGGCAAGGATGAGAACAACCGATCTCTGTTCAGTTCATGGTCGCATTCCGTCGGGCGTTCTCGCGCCCAAGAATCTCGCGCGCGGCATGGCTGGCGATCGGGATGTTGAGGTCGGGCGAGATCTCCCCGGCCGCAATCAGCGCATGATAGCGCGCGCAGCAGACCCGTAGGAACGAGGTGAAATTGCCGAGATCGTGATCGGCATCCATGGCCTCGTGCCAGAGCCGCGTGATCAGCTGCGCGACGGTCATGCCGTCGCGCTGGCCGATCTCGGTAAGCGTGTCCCAGAAATGGTTCTCGATCCGGATCGAGGTGGCGACCCCGTCGATGCGCAGGCTGTGCGTACGGCTCTGCCATTGAGTGGCATCCGCCTTGATGAAAAGCTCGCACATCGGGGCCTCCCTTCCCGCTGATGTCAGAGGCTCGCCAGAAACTGCTTCAACCAGGCCGGATGGGCGGGCCATGCCGGCGCGGTGACCAGATTGCCATCGGTGACCGCCTCTGTCACTGGGATATCGGCAAAGATGCCGCCTGAAGCGGTCACTTCATAAGCGCAAGCGGGATAGGCCGAACAGGTGCGCCCCTTGAGCACACCGGCGGCGGCCAGAAGCTGCGCGCCGTGGCAGATCGCAGCGACGGGCTTGCCGGCCTCGAAGAAGTGCTGCACCTTCTTGATGACGTCCGGGTTAAGGCGCAGATATTCGGGCGCGCGGCCGCCGGGCACGACGAGCGCGTCGTAGCTCGCCGGATCGGCGCTGTCGAAATCGGCGTTCAGCGCGAAATTGTGTCCGGGCTTCTCCGAATAGGTCTGGTCGCCCTCGAAATCATGGATTGCGGTCTTGACCATGTCGCCGGCCTTCTTGCCGGGGCAGACGGCATCGACGCTGTGGCCGGTCGCCAGCAGTGTCTGGAACGGGACCATGGTTTCATAGTCCTCGGTGAAATCACCGGTGATCATCAGGATCTTCGCCATCGCATATCCTCCCTTGCTGATGGTTGAGACCGAAACCTAAGCTCCAGAGAAGGAAGGCTGGTGTTATCCCTATACTACGCCGGCCGGCGCTCTATCGTGCACGGTCCACGCCCCTGAGCGATTTGCGCCGCGCGACGAACTCCCGGATGAGGGGCAGGAAGAAGGCCTTGCTGAACCGCCCGATGGGCGGCTCGGGCTCGAGATAAAACGACTGCCCGACGACATCCGTGTTGTACTCGTCAAGAATGATCCAGAGTCTGAGATCGGCATCGAGGCCGGCCCGGCGCTTTTCGGTTGCAGGAATTTCGGCAGCGAACCGCTCTGGCTCCGGTTGCTTCGTCGTCACGGGAAACAGAAGCAGCATGTCACCACCGATCCGTGCGATGCGAACCCCAACGGCGACCGGCCGGTATTTGCGACCCTCCGTCTCGCCCTGCCCGGCCTCGCGCAACCAAAGATAGGGATAACGGATGACGGTGGCGGTCTGAATGTCGTCGAAGCTCACGAGCGGGTACTCTCATCATCGCGCGCATATGCTTCGACGGTCGCCTCGACTTCGTCCAGCAACGAGTCGGGCATGGTTTCCAGCGTGCCGACCATCCGCGCATCGGCCTGGCGGCGCATGCGCTCGTAATCCTCTATGTTGAGGATCACCAGGCGCGGCTTGCTGCGCTGCGTGATCGTCACCGGCCGACGCAGCGCCTCGGCGATGATGTCGCCCGACTTGCGCGAGAAATCGCTGGTCGAGAAGGTTGTGTCGATGCGTGTCATGGCGCATGCCTCAGATGTTGTCTTTGTCGCTATATACAGCATTTCCGTATATGCTGCAATGTCAGGACGATTGAGGGCCCCGCCTTGCGGCGAGGCCCTCTGGCGGGAGACCTCAGTCCCGGTTCGGGCGGGACCAGATCAGCTGCAGGCCCTCCTCGCCTTCCACCTCGATCAGGGTGGCGTAGATCGGAGCGGGGAAGCTCGGGTCGTCCAGCTTGACCGAGAGGTAGTCGCGGCCCTCGTTGGAGACCTTCTGCCAGGCGGCGCCGAGCTCAACGCTTGCTCCGGCAATCCGAACAACGACAGGACGGGTGAAATGGCGGACGAGACCCAAAAGCAGGACGAGCTGATCGAACTCACGGCGGACATCGTCTCGGCCTATGTGTCGAACAACCCTGTCCCGCCTGCCGAGTTGCCGTCGCTGATCGCTCAAGTGAATGCCGCACTGAGGGGTTTGGGTACCCCTGAAAGCAAGGCGGGGGCAGAGCGTCCTGCTCCTGCGGTGCCGATCAAGAAGTCGATCACGCCGGATTACCTAATCAGCCTTGAGGACGGCAAGAAGTTCAAGTCGCTCAAGCGCCACCTCTCCACGCATTACGGTCTGACGCCTGATGAATATCGGGCGAAGTGGGGATTGCCGGCCGACTATCCGATGGTCGCCCCGAACTATGCGGCATCCCGTTCCGCCCTGGCGAAGTCGATGGGGCTGGGGCGCAAGCGCGCCGAACCGGAGCCCGCACCCGTCAAGAAGGCATCGCGTCGGAAGTCCAAGGCGGCCGCAAGCTAGGCGCCGCCGTGGCGGAATAATTACACGACCAGTGAGCGCCGGTACGCGTTATGCATTGAACATTCCTGAGCTGAAGAGGTCCTAAGCGGAGTACAGTTCTATTGGATCATCTCGACCAGATTGAGCCCCTTCGGCATGACCGTCACACCTTGCGGGCTCTTTCCCGACTCGAAGACCGTCTGCCAGAATGAATTGTTCTGCTTGCCGCCAAACACTGTCGAGGAGAGGTCCTTATTGACCCACAGCGGCAGGGAAGCCAGGTTCCTGACGAAATTGCGGATGTTGCTCCAAAGCTGGTCGGGGAACTGGTACTGGAACAGCTTCTCTTCCTGAATTGGCTTGCCAGCGTTGATGAAATAGAATTTGGCAATCTGCTGGATATAGCGCAGCCAGTTGTAGATCACCTCTTCCTTGCTCATACGAAACGCCCGCAGGTGATTGAGGGGGAACTGGTCGCCCTTCTGCAAGCGGCTTTCAATCTTGTCCGTACCGATATCGGTATCGAACTTGTCGATGTAAATTTCCTCGGCAATCAGATTCATGAGCTGGATGAGTTGTGAGGTCTCCAGCTCTCGAGGGTTCTCGCCGCTTTCGGACAGATGGTCGAGCGGCGTTTCCAGCACCTCCTGAAAGATGAAGAACGAGTAGAACGTCTTGTCGACCTGTCCGGCGTCAGCACTGATGGGACCAAATCGGCTTAACTGAGAACGGAGGATTTCTGGTTCATCGTAGCCTTTCAAAGGAGCGAAGATGAGACAGAAATCCGGAACCGGGAAAGCGCCGGCAGAGCAGGTCATCAAAGACATCCGCCGCGCAACCCGCAAGCAATATTCGGCCGAGGAGAAGATCCGCATCGTGCTGGAGGGCTTGCGCGGCGAAGAGTCGATCGCGGCGCTGTGCCGGCGCGAGGGGATCGCGGAGAGCCTTTATTACACCTGGTCGAAGGAATTCCTGGAAGCCGGCAAGAAGCGGCTTGCCGGGGATACGGCGCGCGCCGCCACCAGCGACGAGGTGAAGGTTCTGCGCAAGGAGGCGCGCGATCTCAAGGAGGTCGTCGCCGAGCAGGCGCTGGAACTGCGGATTCTAAAAAGCATGATTGCGGATGGGGGCGACGACGAATGAGATACCCCGCATCCGAGAAGCTGGAGATCATTCGGCTCGTCGAGCAGTCGCATCTGTCGGCGCGGCGCACGCTGCAAAAACTCGGTATTCCGCGCTCGACCTTCAATCGCTGGTATGACCGTTTCCTGGCCGGCGGTGTCGATGCGCTGGAGGATCGCAGGCCCCGGCCGAACCGGGTCTGGAACCGCATCCCCGAGGAGAAACGCGATCAGATCATTGAGCTGGCGTTGAACGAGCCGGAGCTGTCGCCACGGGAACTGGCGGTCACCTTCACCGACACGAGGGGCTACTTCGTCTCAGGATCCTCAGTCTATCGCCTGCTCAAGGCCCACGACCTGATCACCAGCCCCGCCTTCATCGTCATCAAGGCCGCCGATGAGTTCCACGACAAGACGACGGCGCCCAACCAGCTCTGGCAGACCGACTTTACCTACTTGAAGGTGATCGGCTGGGGGTGGTTCTACCTGTCGACCGTGCTCGACGACTTCTCTCGCTACATCATCGCCTGGAAGCTGTGCACCACGATGAAGGCCGAGGACGTCACCGACACGCTGACCATCGCGCTGCAGGCTTCTGGCTGCGACAGCGCCAGGGTGGTGCAGCGGCCGCGGCTGTTGTCCGACAACGGCCCCTCTTACGTCTCTTCCGACCTGGCCGCATGGCTATCCGACAAGGGCATGGAACATACGCGCGGGGCGCCCTGCCATCCTCAGACCCAAGGCAAGATCGAGCGATGGCACCAGACGTTGAAGAACCGCATCCTGCTCGAAAACTACTTCCTGCCGGGTGATCTCGAGCAGCAGGTCGCGGCGTTCGTCGATCACTACAACCACCGCCGCTACCACGAGAGCCTCGACAATCTCACCCCTGCCGACGTCTACTTCGGGCGCGGCGATATCATCACGCTGGAAAGGGAAAGGATCAAACGCGAAACCATCAAACAGCGCCGCTTGCTTCATCGGATGCAGCGGCCTAATGTGACAAACCTGATGGACCAGAGCCTCCGTTATCTCGCTCGTCTGCTTCGGCGTCAACGAGGCGCGGGAGGCCATCAGCGGCGACGTTCAGCTTGCGCGCCGGTTCGAGCAGTTCACGTTGAGCCGGTGGGCTGCGAACGAACAGTTCGAGACTCTGGTGGCCTCGATCCTGCGCAACACGCCACTACGTCAGCCTTCGGTACTGACACCGAAATCGCTGCGACGGATCCTGCAGATCACCGAGGGTATCACCGCCAGCATCTTCCACATGATCAACTGCCTGGCCGTCGAAGCCATAGAGAACGGCCGCGAGCACATCAACGACGAAGCAGTTGAGAACTGGGAGCCAGAGTTCGATGCCGAGGCGGCGTTCGCATGAACACTCCGCCACGGCAATTGCCGGTGTGCTTCCCGCCCTACCCTGACGAGCTTCTGTCGTCCTGGATCGGCCGTCACGCCGCATTTTACGAGGTTCCACCGCTGGTCATGCTTCGGCATTGCCTGCCGGACGCCTCCTCATTGCGAGCGGCCGATCTCCAACTGAACAGCGATCAGCAAATCCGCCTGGCCAACATGTATGCCACCGAGCCCACCGTAGTGCGTCGGATGACCTTCACAAATGTCGCGCAATCATCGCGCCGCCTCATCGCCGCGCGGCCAACGCAGATCTGCACGAGTTGCAGCCCGGGACATACGGAACCGCCACTGATCCTGCGAAGCCAGCTTCCGGGATGGTGCATTACTTGCCCTCTGTGCGGAAACCAGTTCCGGGATGCCGGCGGTCGCGAACCACCCTCTCCCTTCCGGCAGTATCGGAGTGCCGCACTTCATGGCCAAGTGCTGCTCGATGATGAAGCCGAACGTGACGTGAAGACATGGGCATCGCCAGCCGGAATTGTACGTCTGCTACTCATGCGAAGAAAGATGCTACCCTTTCCCCCTGAGAAGGAACTGTGGCGGTTCAGGGTGCTGGGGAAAATCATCCCTGAACTCGACGAACTCCTCCCCGAAATATGCAGCAGCTTTCCGACGCCACAGAATCCCGTATTGCCGCTATATCTGCGCCCTGCCCTTCTGGCCGGCGTCGCGATGGTGCATTCCGGTGGGGCAGAAATGCTTTACATGCTGCGCCAGTCTACGTTCGGCTGCCACCAGCACCGCTTCGACCGGGAAGCAATGCCCTTCTTCGTTAACGCAGCCCGCAAAAGACACTCGACACAGATGCACTTAATTTGAGAACGTGGGCGCTTCCATTCTCATAATTAAATGCCCACATTCAACGAAACCGCCGCATTCTTGCGTTTAACTGCTGTCGATTCATGTTTGAAATTGGGACTCACGCAGTGAATGGTTTCAATAGCTTGTTTGAGATTGAAGTGTAACAGCTTACGCTCCAAATGAGACTCCATCGGGCATACGTTACACTCAAAATGAGATTGATCGACCGGTCGATCGACCATAGTCTCGCGTATGATCTCATCCCCAGATTACCCTGATCATGACGATTGCCCGGAGGAATTCCTTCGATATCTGCTCCGCCGTACAGGCGGTGTGGTAACTGCTGAGGTCGTCGCGGCTGCACGTGAAAAATTTGGAATCCCGCGATCAACGCTATTTCGGCTGGCTGCACGGTTCAGAAAAACGCAACGAACATCCAGTCTCTGCCCCAGAAAACGCGGCACACAAGCAGGTGCTGTCAGGCTGGACCCGAGAACCGAGCGTGTTATTGCCGAGCAAGTGGATGGCTTCTGGCTTAGAAAGGAAAAACCAAGTGACCTGCCCCCCGGTGGTCCCTCGTTCATAACGAGAGTCTGCGGGTTTGGGATTGGTAGTTGGGTTGGTCGGTTTGGGCAAGCGCGCCGGGAGCGGAGCTCTCAAATTGCTCAAGCGTCCGGCGCGCCTCGAGCGGCGCTTGGTTGCCGAGCGATGAATGCGGCCTGACGGTGTTGTAATCGTAGCGCCAGAGCGCCAGCTTCCGGCGGGCGTCGTCCAGGGTATCGAAGATCTCCTCGTTCAGAAGCTCGTCGCGCAGGCTGCCGTTGAACGACTCGATGAAGGCGTTCTGCTGTGGCTTGCCTGGATCGATGTAGTGCCAAGGGACGGCGTTCTGATCGGCCCACCTCAGGATGGCTCGACTGGTGAACTCGGTCCCGTTGTCGCTGACGATGCAGGCGGGTTTCCCGTAGATCCTGACCAGCGCATCCAGCTCTCGGGCGACACGGGCGCCCGAGATGCTGGTATCGGCGATCAGGCACAGGTTCTCGCGACAGCAATCGTCGATCACCGCCAGGATGCGGAACTTGCGCGAGGCGCCGAAGCTGTCCGCCAGGAAGTCGAGCGACCAGCGGGCATTGGGACGCGCCGCCTGCGGCATCGGTGTGCGTGTGCCGCGGGCCCGCTTGCGCCCGCGTCGTCGCTTCACCGACAGCCCTTCCTCCCGGTAGAGCCGATAGAGCTTCTTGTGGTTCATGATCATGCCCTTGCGTTCGAGCAGCACGCCGATCCGGCGATAGCCGAACCGGCGCCGCTTCCCGGCGATGTCCTTCATCTCCTCGCGGATCTCGGGGCAGTCCGGCGGGCGTGTGCGCCGGACCGTCTTGGGATCGACACCGACAAGCCGGCAGGCCCGGCGCTGCGAGATATCGTGATCCCGCATCGCCCGCAGCGCTGCCTCTCGCCGCTTGGTCAGCGTCGTCAGTTCTTTCCCAGCAGGTCTTTCAGGACGACGTTGTCGAGCATCGTGTCGGCCAGCAGGCGCTTCAGCTTGGCGTTCTCGTCCTCAAGCGCCTTCAGCCTGGCTGCCTCGGATACCTCCATGCCGCCATACTTGGACTTCAGCTTGTAGAACGTCGCCGGGCTAAGGCCATGCCTGCGGCAAACCTCAGCCGTCGGCATCCCGGTCTCCTGTTCTTTGATCATCCCGATAATCTGCGCCTCGGTGAAACGGCTCTTTCGCATTCGTCTGCTCCTTCAGGGGTGAGCAGACTCTACATCATGGTGCGGGACTTCGTGGGGGGCAGGTCACAAGCTTTGCTGCACTCTTGCGGCGTATTCAGGAAGTCTGCCTGACGGAAGGCCTGTCCCCTCCTCACCGGGGCACCGTCCAGCGTAGAGTGCCGGAACTTATTCCTATGGCGGCGGCCCGCAAACGGGGGGAACGCGAAATTGAAGCCGCCTCGACGCCAAGCCCTGGTCAGTTCAATGTCGCAAAGCCGAACGCCCTTTGGCAGATCGATCACACCATCGTCGATGTTATTGTTGTCGACGAAAAGTTTCGTCGGCCCATCGGCCGACCGGTTCTGACGATCGCCATCGACGTTTGCACGAGAATGGTCGCGGGTTTCCATCTATCATTGGAAGCGCCATCAAGTACTTCGGTCGGCCTATGCCTCCTGCATTCTGTATACGACAAGACTGCCTGGCTGGATGAGCGAGGAATCGACATCCCCTGGCCTGTCGCCGGATTACCCGAGGTTCTTCACTGCGACAACGGGGCAGATTTCAGGTCACGAGCGCTGGCCGATGCCTGCAAAGAGTACGGCATGAAACTCCAGTTCAGACCGCCGGCCACACCCCGGTTCGGCGGACATATCGAACGGCTGATCGGCACAATGATGGGAGCAGTGCATCTGCTGCCCGGCACAACGTTCAGCAATGTAAAGATTAGAGGCGGCTACGATTCCGAGGGCCGCGCGAATCTTACATTGCGCGAGTTGGAAAAATGGATCGCGCTGGAAATTGTCGGCAAATATCATCAGCGGATACATACCTCGCTGTTGCGCCCTCCCCTGGCGGTCTGGCGCGAACGGCAAGGTGAAGTCGACTTCAACCTGCCATCTGATCGAATGGCATTTTGGACCAGCTTCCTGCCTAACGAACGGCGGCGCCTGCTGAAAGACGGCATCCATCTGGAAAAGATCAGGTACTGGTCTGATGCATTATCACGCGATGTCGGTCGTGGCGCCGAACTCGAGATCAAATATGACCCACGAGACCTGTCCCGAATATTCGTTCGCCAATCAGATGGCCGGTTTATTGAAGCACGGTACCGCAATCTCGCATTCCCGCCTGTTTCCTGGTGGGAGTGGAAGCACGCCAAGAAGGCACTTCGAGACCAGGGACGGCTTGAATTGCATGAGGACGTTATATTTGCGGCTATCGCGCAACAGAGACAGATCGAGGATATCGCAGCATCCTCAAGCGCAAAAGCGCGCCGGAGTGTTACAAGAAGACCAACTGAACCGAGCCGTGAAGAACATCGTCCCGTTACAGCGATCGATATGGCAAAACCAATCCATTCAGACGACGACACGGAATATTGGGACCAATGATTGAATTCCCTCACCTGGCACCCGGTGCCGCTGCACTGGCAAATGGACCAAACCATACAAGAATTCGTGCCATTCGGTCCGATCGATGGGTCGGCTTTGACCGCGCTCGTAGAGTATTACGGCATCTTGATGCGTTATGCGACCATCCGCCAACAACACGCCCACCCGGCCTCGCTATTTATGGTCATAGCGGTATGGGCAAGACCATGCTCGTGGAAAAGTTCAAGCGCGATCATCCGCCCACCATGAACCACAGCACCGGCGTGGAGAGGATGCCGGTGCTGGCAATTACATTGACGTCGCGCCCAACAGAGCGCCGGATATATGGGCAGTTGCTGATGGCAATGGGAGCCAGCATCAACGAACGCCTGACCCTCATGGAACTTGAGATCAGAACCGTCCTCCTGCTGAAAAGCAATAATGTGCACATTCTGGTGTTTGACGAGGTCCATAACCTTCTCGCTGGGACGCCGAGGGAACAGCGCGTGATCCTGCAGCTTCTGCGATATCTCAGCAACGAGATCAAAGCCTCGCTTGTCTGTCTTGGCGTGTCGGAAGCACGCGACGCAATTGCCGGCGACACCCAACTGGCCCGGCGGCTGGACAGTTCGAAATACCTCCCCAAACCGGCCGTTTTCTGATTCAATCCGCCCGTTGAGGTTCGGAGGCGACGAATGCGGGGACAGGCGGGGTTCTGGGATATCGACGAACGCTATGCTCGGCTGAGCGAGGCGGGCGATCCTCTGGAGAAGCTGAACGCGGTGGTTCCGTGGGAGGTATTCCGCAAGCCGCTCGCGAAGGCGCTGAAGCGCTCGGACGGCTCGAAGGGCGGCAGGCCGCCTTACGATCCGGTGATGATGTTCAGGATCATGGTGCTGCAGGCACTATATGGCCTTTCGGATGACCAGGCGGAATTCCAGATCCAGGACCGACTTTCCTTCATGCGGTTCCTTGGGCTTGGGCTCGGCGACAAGGTGCCGGATGCGAAGACGATCTGGCTGTTCCGGGAGCATCTCACCCAGGCTCGCGCGGTGGAGAATCTCTTTGCACGTTTCGACAAGCACCTCACCAAGGCCGGTTATCTTGCGATGGGCGGCCAGATCGTTGATGCCACGATCGTGGCGGCGCCCAAACAGCGAAATACCGACGCTGAGAAGGCCGATATAAAGGCCGGCAAGGTTCCGGATGCGTGGAAGGACAAACCCGCGAAGCTGCGGCAGAAGGATCGCGATGCGCGGTGGACGGTCAAGTTCTCGAAGGCCAAGACAGCCGAGGATGGAAAAGTACAACAGCGCGACATCGCCGTACCCGCCTTCGGATACAAAAACCACGCGTCAATCGATCGCCGGCATGGCTTCATCCGCGGCTGGAACGTCACGAGCGCCTCTGCCTATGATGGCGCGCAGCTTCGCAATGTGCTCAACCGTGGCAACACCGGCTCGACGGTCTGGGCCGACACGGCCTACCGCTCGAAGACGAACGAGGCGTGGCTGGAGAAGAACGGCTACGTCTCCGACATTCACCACAAGAAGCCGAAGGGTCGGGCGATGAGCGAGGCGACGTCGCGCGCCAACGGTCGTCGCTCAAAGGTCCGCGCCGTTGTCGAGCACGTGTTCGCGCAGCAGAAATCCCGCATGGGCCTGTTCATCCGCACGATCGGCATCGCCCGCGCCAGGACGAAGATCGGCATGGCCAATCTCGCCTATAATCTTACCCGTTTCGTCTGGCATGAGGGGCGCAGTGCGCCTGCATGACCGTGAGAACGGCGAAAGCCGCCGTTGGAACGCCAAAATTGATCAGCAATCAGCCCATACAAGCGGCGAGAACCTTGCCTTGTAGGCGGATTCCACCACTCGCGCCCGCTTCTGCCGCCTTGCCATCCAAAACCGCAGTAAATCGAGCCGTCCGGCTGGATCAGTTCGTACTGCCCAGGTGGAAGGCAAATGAGGAGTTCCAGGAATTGGTAACCGCAATCCTGCGCAGCCTGCCGCTCAGAGTGCCATCGGGTTTATCGAGCCAAAGCCTTCGCCATCTTTCTCGCCTCGGTGATGGCATCACGGCTCGGGTGTTCGGGATATTAAACGAACTCGCAATCGAGGCGATCAAGGACGGTATCGAGCGCATCACCGATGAAAGCATCGAATCCTGGAGGCCAGCCCTGGAAAAGGAAGCAGCGTTCGCATAGCCACCAGACGTTACACTCCAATTGAGACTCTCCTACCCTGAGTCTCAATTGGAGTGTAACTTTCTCGCGCAGAGTGCCAGAGTCCCAGATTGAAGTGTAAATCGACAACAGGCTCTTTCAGCGTACGCCCAAGGGCATGATCCCAACTAGCATCGGCAATGAAGCTTACCGACTTTTCGTTCCTCTGCTGCACGACTTGCGAGCAGCCAAGGATCAGCTATCGAGCCTGGGTGGCAAGGTGGTTGGAAAGCTTTCTATCGGCGTCATTGGCTCAGTCAGCAATAACGCCCTGTCCAAATGCCTAGAAAGTTTCTGCACCAGATATCCCCACGTGTCCGTGCGCATAACCGGCGGATACACGATGGATTTCATGGAAATGCTGCAGATCGGCGCTCTCGATTTGGCTGTTATAAACCAGTCGCGCGTTCGAACCGACTTAGTCGTAAGGCCCATTGCGCGCGAGGCCCTCCATCTCGTGTATGCCGTCAACAACCCAATAAAATTACCGGATCCCGTTCCAATCACGACGATTGCCGGGCTGAAGCTTGTGATCCCCTCTACTCGTCACGGACTGCGCAATATCATCGATGACGCCGCAGGTGGTGCAGGCGCTCGGCTGGAGCCGCTGCTCGAGTTCGACGAGTTGAAGACAATCGAGGAATTCGTCCAGGTGACGGATTTCGTCGCCATTCTGCCGTACCATTCCATAGGCGCAGCTGTGAAGCAAGGCACTCTCAGAAGCTTGGCGATCGCCCCGGGAATTGCTCGAGACATTGTCTGCGTCCACAACCCAAAACGAGGGTTGTCGCCGGCGGCTGAATTCTTCATCGCTGAACTCAGGGAAAGCATGAACAGCGCCGTTGAAACCGCCGGGATTTGACTTCTCTTCTTAGCACTACTTTGGTAGGTCTAGCACTACTTTGGTAGGTCTCCTTGAGCGAGCAGGTTGATCGGCGATGTCACCTTAACTTACGTTCTGGCGCGCCGAATGGGTTGAGCATCGCGGATTGATTTCAGGCCATGGTTCCCGTCACAGCTTTCCACGCCGCGATCGCCTGAAGGCGGTGCAGGTAAACCTCGACTGCGGATCGTTGGGAACGGGGTGGGACGAAGAGATTTCGGACAGCGGAGAAGATCGAGACGAAGCGTTGCAGGCTTTCGGGTGATCGAAACCCCTGCATCATTCGCTCCCGCTTTCGTAATGGTACGTGCGAATTCTCGGCGCGGTTGTTAAGGCCCTTGTGTGATCGATGATCGACATTTGGCATGATCTGGCGATGCGCCGCACCATAGGAGCGCAGCTTGTCGGTAATCATCCGCTTCGGCGCGATGCCCTGCTTCTTCAAAAGTCGAGCCAGCAATCGCTTGGCCGCCTTGGTATTGCGGCGGGCCTGGACGATCTCGTCAAGCACATAGCCATCCTGATCAACAGCGCGCCACAACCAGTGTTTCCTGCCGGCAATGGTGATGACCACCTCGTCGAGATCCCACACGTCATTCCGGCTGGGCTTCTTGCGATGAAGGCGACGTGCATAGTCTGGGCCGAACTTCTTTACCCAGCGGCGGATCGTTTCATAGGAGACGACAATGCCACGCTCCAGCAGCATTTCTTCGACAAGACGCAGGCTCAGCGGAAATCGGAAGTAGAGCCACACTGCGTGTGCGATGACCTGGGGAGGGAAACGATGGCGCTTGTAGCTGATGGATGAGGTGTTCATCCAGGTGCGTATATCACAATGCTACTCACAAGCCGTTACCGTGACATCGCCCCTCGATGGCATTTGGCCCGAGGGCATTTAGCCCTACGCCTTTGCCGGCAACGGGTTGCGCATCGGCGACAGCGCGGCGCAGCCAGGCCGGCACAGGGGTCGCGGCAGCCGCGGTGGCGGAGCCGGCGTGCCTGCCATGATGGCGGAGAGAGGGTTCGGGGTACAGAATCATCAAAAGCAGCATGGCTCACAACGGCGCTTTTAGCAATTGGATTGCGGTTAAACCGCCGCGCCTGTCGTATCTAATAAACGAACGATAATCTTGCATTATCGTTCGTTTTCCTCTTTATATGGAAAATGGCCCGAATCGTCGATCAAAACCCCGAAAAGCGTGCTGAGCACCGCTCTGCTCAACCACAGGAAACGCCGCCGGGCGTCAACCAAACCGCGGCCTCGGCCGTGCCCGACATCCTGGTCGCCGACGACATGCCAGACATCGTCGACGTCGTCATGGAGATGGGAAGAGCGCCGGAGGAGCCGCCGGCCGAAGCGCCCTCTCCTTCCCTTGCGGTCGTCTCGACCCCGCGCCTGCCGGCGCATCTCGACGCGTTGGCGGATCGCGCGCGCGATTATGTCGAGGCCGCGAGTTCCGCCAATACCCGCCGCGCCTACGCGTCGGACTGGAAGCATTTTTCCAGCTGGTGCCGGCGCCAGGGTTTTTCGCTGATGCCGCCCGATCCGCAGGTGATCGGCCTCTACATCACCGCCCTCGCCTCCGGTACAGCCTCAGGGGACAAAAAATCCGTGGCGACGATCGAACGGCGGCTGTCCGCGCTGTCCTGGAATTTTTCGCAGCGCGGCCAGCCGCTGGACAGAAAAGACCGCCACATCGCCACCGTCATGGCCGGCATCCGCAACAAACACGCCGCCCCGCCCCGGCAAAAAGAAGCGGTGCTGCCCGAGAATCTCATCGCCATGCTGGAGACGCTGGACCGCGGCACCCTGCGCGGCCTGCGCGATCGGGCCATGCTGCTCATCGGCTTTGCCGGCGGCCTGCGCCGCTCCGAAATCGTCGGGCTTGATGTCGACCGTGATCAGACCGAGGACGGGCGTGGCTGGATCGAGATCCTGGGCAAAGGCATGCTGGTCACGCTGCGCGGCAAGACTGGCTGGCGCGAGGTCGAGGTCGGGCGCGGCTCGTCGGACGCTACCTGCCCGATCGTTGCCGTGGAAACCTGGCTTAAATTCGCAAGGATCGCACATGGCCCCCTGTTTCGGCGCGTCACCGGACAGGGCAAGGCGGTCGGCGCCGAGCGACTCAACGACCAGGAGGTCGCCCGCCTGGTCAAACGCGCTGCAATGGCAGCAGGCGTTCGGGGCGATCTAAGTGAGAAAGACCGGGCAAAGCTGTTTGCCGGCCATTCCCTGCGCGCCGGTCTGGCCTCCTCGGCCGAAGTCGACGAACGCTATGTGCAAAAGCAGCTTGGCCACGCCTCGGCTGAAATGACCCGGAAGTATCAGCGCCGGAGGGATCGCTTTCGCATCAATCTCACAAAGGCGAGCGGACTGTAAGCACCCTCCCCTACCCCCCTCAGTGCGCCATTTCAGCGGTTCGTTCGTTGGTCTCGCTGTCCTTGGACGACAAGGCACGCAGCACCGCCTCAGGCTCTCGGTCCATGATACGAAGTAGAGTACGAGCGGCTCCACTTGGCTGCCGCGTGCCCTGCTCCCACTTCTTGTACCCGGAAGGGCTGGTTCCAAGCACAGTCGCCATCTCATCCTGCGTCAGGTCGAGCTTCTTGCGGATAGCCTTTGCATCGACCGCGCCGACATCGACGGTGTGTACCTTGATGCCCGGAACTTCCTTTCCCTGCGCGTGCGCCAATGCCTCAGACATGGCCTGAATGAGATCGGCGCCAAATTTTGTCATCTCGCTCATGTCCTGCTCCTGTGCGCCGCTTTGATCGCCTTGGCGAACGCGGCTACCGCTTTCGCCTCATCAGGTTTCAGATCGACCTTCTCATTCTTGCCATAGGCCAGCAGCGCATAGATCGGTGCGTCGTCGCTGTACCAATAGTAGATGACCCTGGCTCCGCCGCGTTTGCCCTTGCCTTTGGCGCCGAACCGCATCTTGCGAACGCCACCAGTTCCTGGAATCTCGTCGCCTACCTGCGGATTGGCCGCGAGAAAGTCGATCAGTTCCTTTCGTTCGTCTTCGCTGAACAGCTCCGCCGCCTGCTTGATGAACAATGGTGTCTCGGCGACGGTCTGCATGCGCTTCCTATAACCCAATGGGGTATATAAGGGATGCCGAGGACAAGAGTCAATGCCGCCGCGGCGACCACGGCGCGATTTCAAGGGATCGGTTAGGCGTATCTTCTGTGTTTGGAAATCCGCCCTCCCCTGTTCTCTCAGGCGCTCCAAATGGCCGCTGACATGCAAAATCGAGCTTCCCGTCGACCACAGGGCCGGCTTATCGGGTATGCGCGCGTGTCCACGGACGAGCAGGCCACGGAAGCGCAGGAAATTGAGCTGCGCGCGGCCGGCTGCGATCTGATCATACAGGAACACGGTTCCGGCGCCTCGCGCGCCCGCCCTTCCCTCTCCAAGCTGGTTCGCGAGATCGGCGCCGGCGACACCCTCGTCGTCGTGCGCCTCGATCGCCTGGCGCGCTCCGTCAGCCATCTTCTCGACGTGATCGAGTATCTGACGGCAAAGGGTGCGCACTTCAAGTCGTTGCGCGATCCGATAGACACAACGACGCCGCAGGGCATGTTTTCGCTGCAGGTACTCGGCGCCGTGGCGCAGCTCGAGCGCGCTCTGATCTCCGAACGCACCAAGGCCGGTATCCGGGCCGCAAAGGCGAAAGGAAAGAAGCCGGGCAATCCCGGAATCCGTGAACGCCGCCCGGAAGCTCTCGCGAAAATGACCGCGGCTCAGAAAGCTGCCTATGGCGAGCGGGTCCAGG
The DNA here is from genome assembly GCF_023954305.1 of Mesorhizobium sp. Lineage (NCBI taxonomy): Bacteria > Pseudomonadati > Pseudomonadota > Alphaproteobacteria > Hyphomicrobiales > Phyllobacteriaceae > Mesorhizobium > Mesorhizobium sp. Next base: position 39,349 of record NZ_JAMLIG010000007.1, read on the forward strand.
CAACGGCAAGCCAATGGCTACCGACGGTGCGACGCATGCGGCCTGATCATACGTGGGACGATATCGCCCGCGTTCTGAACCAACGCGGACTGAACTGGACGCCAGAGCGACTTCGACGGGCGGTCAAATGGATGATTACGGAGGGAATGGCCGATGCGGCATTGCTCAATAAATCCCCTCCCCGGCTTCCCGAGGATCGCCTCATGACGCTCGTCGCGGGCATTCATTCCTCCAATCCGGAACTGACGCTCAGAGAGATCGGGGCACAGCTTGAGCGGCTGCATGAGCGCACGCCTCGCGGCGGCACGAAATGGTCGCCGTCATCGGTCAAGAACCTTGTCGATCGCGCACACCGGAGCGGACTGCTATCCGAGGAGACTTAGCGGCTTGTCCCGGTTCCGTCTCCACAATTTGGTGCAGGAAAGCCGCACCAAACCATCAAAAACGCCCATCTTCATTTGGTCCCCAGCTCAGTCGCATTTCTCGGCCACAAACGATGCCATTTGTCCGCCTGATGTCGTTTGCGTGAATGCTGGTGTCCGTTCTCATACTCCTCGCCCGCACCTCACGGCCGGTTTCTCGGCTTCTGGAGGGTCTTCAGCAGCGCATCGGAAACCTCCAGGCGTGGCCCGGCATCTCTTTCCGCATCTGTGGTGATGTCAGGCTTTCGATTTTCATCGAGCTTGGCCCGAGCCAACGCCATGATCATCGGCCAGGTCGAGAATTTCCCTTCCCTTGCCTTGTCCGTCAGGCTTCGCAAGTAGCCGCCCGGACTGCTGATCTGGCCGGAACGCTGGTAGATGGCCGCAATGGTTATGGTGGCGTGCTGCTCGCCCATCGCCTCACAGGCTTCCCGCCAGGCGCTGGGGCTGATCCCGAGCGCAACCCGCCCGGTTTCCGCGGCTTCCAGCAGATCGCGCCAGTATCGGATTTCGCCGCCCCGCAACAAGGTGGCAATGTCCGGGCAGGCGCCCACCACAATGCTCAAAGGCAGATCCCGCTTCGGCAGGCTCCGTACATTGTCGGTTTCCGCAGCGCTGCCGCTCTCTTCATTCTTTTCTCTAGAGCCGTTTTCAGATTCAAGACGGGACTCTGGATTTGAATTCTGTATGTGGCGATCAGAATGAGACTCATTGGCGTTCGGATTCTGTGTTTTTGTGAAAGATTCCAACGCTTCACGAATATCGAAGTGGAGCATCTCGAGGTCCGCGCAAACATCCTCCAGAAGTTGCCTGGATGCCGTTCTGGGCAGGCGTTCGATGATCGAGCGATAGTTCTGGATGACCCGTCCCCAATTGCCCGGCACATGCTCCTCGATCGCGGCATCGATCATCTTGGAAATGTCGCGACGTAGTAGCGTCAGGCGCTCCCGCACGACGCGAAACGCCTTCTTCTCGGCCTGCACGGTCTCAGCGAGCTCCCGAAACTCTGCGGCTCGCGCTACGATCGGAGAAAGATCGAAGCCGTAGGCCTGCTCCACCTCCCCTCCCCTGCCCCGACGGGCGAAGCGTTTGCCGTTCGGACTATCCCTGCGGATGACCAGGCCGCACTCGACCAGCACAGCAAGATGCCGTCGCAGCGTCGCCGGCGAGATGCCGTTGGCCCGTGCGATCAACTGCTCGTTCGACGGCCAGACGATCAGCTCGCCTTCGGCCGACAGGTCCGTCTCGCGGTGGAATGTAAGGAGCGCGTTCAGGATCGCGAGCCCCCTGTCGGTCGCGCCAATCAGTTCGCGCGCCTCGCGGATGTGGCCGAACGTTTTCCATTTGTTAACCAAAGCCCCTTCGGGCATGGCTTTTGCCGTCACCTGGCTTGAAATCATGCCAAGCGTCATCGGTCGCCGCCCAAAGGGCGTCGTTGTGATATGCGTCTGCATTGTCCTTCACCTATCGCTAGGCAAAAGAAGTCCGCCCGCCAAAACGACACGCTTTACATGCCGGTTCGACCTTGACACCGATTCGCGGAAGTGGGATTCTCCAGGTCGCCAAACACTAAGAGAAGGTCTTCCGGAATTCCGTTTCGGGGGCCTTTTTCTTTTGCGGATTAGCCTCCATCCTGCTTCGCTACAGTGCCTTGGCGGAAAGCCTCGTAGAGATTATCGAGATTTTCCGACAGGAAATCACCAAAGGCGCGTGCGTCTCCGCTTCTCGCCTTGATTGCGAGTGTGAACCGCTTGCCGTCGGCGACAATGTCAGCCGACAGCGTGTTGTCCTTCGGAACCCAATTGCGCTTGTTCACCTCGGTCGAAACACGTTTCTTGGTACCAGCAGACTTCAGCCGTTTGACCAAGGACTCGAACCGAACGTCGCTGGAAAGCGCCAGGAACTCTTCCTCTTCAACAGCCGACAGGGCAGCCGCTAGCTTTGTTGGATTATCTAGCTGCAGCTTGAGTTCATACCATCGATCGCGCCCAACATTCTTGGCTTCGCCAACCGCCGCCAAGATGCTCTCTGGGATCGTCGCTACAGACAGCATTTTCGACAGCGTAGTTCGATCAATCGAGAGCGCGCTCAAGATCGTCGCATTGTCATCATCGTAGCGCAGCCGTGCGAGGTCGGCTGCGAAGAGGGCGCGTTCGATAAATGGGACGTTTGCACGCGCTGAGTTCTCGTGGCCGAGAGAAAGAACATGTTCTCGGTCCTGCATCTCCTTGACAATTGCTCGAACCTTGCGCCCGAGAGCTTTGGCCACACGCCGGCGCCGATGACCGAAAACCGTCATGTACCGCCCGGAGGCGGTGGGATGTGGTCGAACGAGAATAGGAGAATCCTGGCCGTTTGTGCGGATCGCCTCCAGTAGCTCGTTGAACTCCTGCTCGTCGTGGTTCCGCCGATCACGCACAAAGGAATCGTCGATCAGATCAGGGTCCAATTCGACGATTGTCTCGCCTTCAGTAAGCTTGTCCGCCCTCGCCGCGATCTCGTCCAGCGAGTTGAGGATAGATCGGGACGCCCCCTTCGGAGTGTAATCGAGGGGAGGTGCGCTCTGATGAGATGCCGGCTCATCTAGAATGGAGGCAAAGGGATTTTTACGAACTCGGGCCATTCCGAACCCCCTTGAAGCGATCTATGAGCATGAAACTAAAGGTGTTTTTGGCGATTTTGACGGCGGTCAACATCAGAGGCGCCCCCATGCCCGATGGATCAGGCCCTGAATTTCGAAATTTACCGCATCAAGGGCATCTATCGCCCGGTCGTAGGTGTCTCGATTAAAGTTCGATCGCTCGACTTCATAGAGCGTCTGCTTGGTAAGGCCGGCGTCCGAAATCGCAGTCGACTTCACCATTGGGTTTTTCAGGATTTCCTCGGCCAGCATCGACTGCATAAATCCGAGCATCTGCACTTGGGGGACATCGGTCGGTTCGTAGCGGGTTATCAGATAGCGAAGCCAGTCGATCTTGACCGGCGCTCCTTTCTCTCGGATCGCCCTGACGAAATTACCGAGCATCAGAAGAAACTGGCTCATCGACATCAGATCAAGCATCTGAGGATGAACCGTGATAAGCACCGAAGTCGATGCAGTGAGAGCCGTCAGGGTGAGAAAGCCAAGTTGAGGCGGGCAATCGAGAACGACAACATCGTAACGGTCGTCAACCTCCTCTAATGCACGGCCAAGTCTTGCATAGAACCGCTTCCCTTCATTCGACGTCTGCATCGAGAGGGGCGTGTCGTATTCGTATTCCTGCAACTCGAGATTGGCGGGAATGATGTCCAACAGCGGAAAGTTGGTCGGCACGATGACATCTGTTACCGGCCGACGCTTCTCGTCGTAGCGGATGGCGTCATAGAGCGACGGGTTTCGATCAAGCTCCGGCTGGAAACCGTGAAGCGCCGATAGTGAAGCTTGGGGATCGAGGTCGATTGCCAAGACCCTATGACCGGTCAGGGCTAGATGTTGAGCGAGATGCGCAGCGGTTGTCGTCTTGCCTGAGCCGCCCTTGAAATTGACGACGGCAAGCACCTGGAGCTTCTCTCCCGGCTTGCGGGAGGGGACATACTTCTTCGCGTCCGACCGCCCATTCTTGTCGAGATACTGCCGAAGTTCATTCATCTGCCCGGCGGTGTAGAACCGACGGCCACCGGTCGCGATAAGCGGCTCAGGGCCCTTGCCCTCCAGATGCAATCTCTTCAGATTGTTCGGCGTGACTCCCAGGTAATGGGCAACCTCCGCCATAGAAAAGTGACGCAGTGTTTTCTTCGCGTCAGGATGAAACTTCTCGTGGCGGAGCTGGTCGAGCTTCCGCGAAATCTCGGCACCCTGCGCCAGGATTTTTTCGTCAAACTCGAAGGTTGGCAGCGAAGCCATCAAGAACGCCCCGTAGGAAAATAGCGGCAGAAGTCAAAAAACGCACGATTTAGCGCCAGTATGTGCGATTCTCTCTCGTTGGCAAGGAGAATAGGGTTAACGAGAAGTTAAGGTCTAAGGCAGAGGGAGTAGATGGCCTCCTCTCATTCACTGCGTTTTTATTTAAATTTCAACATCTTACGCGATCTTTTCTCTTTGTCCGCGCCTTACTGCAGGCCCCTCACTTTCGAGGGGTCTGGGAGGTTCGACACAATGCGCTGACCGCCCCGATTTCGTGCGCTGACACGAGAATCAGCCCGACTCGCCCCCTCACTTTCGAGGGGATGACCGCGGCCAAGCCGCGCTGCACGCTCGCTGCCACTTCGTTTCATCCACGAGAGGCAGGTATGGCTTTTAATCATGGCGCCGATCAGCGGCACGAGTGCGCGATCGCAGCCGGCAACGATCGGACGACGATCCATGTCTGACCGGCGCTCGCACATCCGGCTCGTGCGCAAGCTCGAGGAATCGCTTGGCGAAGAGATCTGCATGGCGCTCGCCGATCCCACTGTGGTCGAGATCATGCTCAACCCGGACGGACGGCTGTTCATCGAACGGCTGGGGCAGGGGATGTCACAGACCGGAACAATGCCGGCCGGCGCGGCGGAGATCGTCA
>NZ_JAMLIG010000008.1 GCF_023954305.1 Mesorhizobium sp.
CTACAGGCGATCGGGGCCGGCGCACCGTTCCGGGCGATTACGGAGGAAATCGGCCATGCCGAGCTTTCCGAGATACGCCGGCAGCGCGTGGACTGGCAGCGGGAGGCATCCGTCGCCTTCGCCACGCATCGGACGGCCGAGGGCCTGGCCGCCTATTACGAACATGGCGACATTCGATTCACGGAGACGCGACAGGATGCGCGCGGGCAGATCGTGCGCGATTATCTTGCCGATCGCGACGAGCGATCGGACGGCACGCGGGTTGCGATGGCGCATCGCCGTGCCGATGTTCGCGCCATCAACGAGGCGATCCGGACGGAGCTACAGGACCGGGGCGAGCTGGCGCGGGTCAGGGAAGCCGGCGACGCCGCCCAAGACGTCGACCACGCGCAGGAGGGGCCGGGCCGGGCGCTGACCTTCCAGACCAATGACGGCAAGCGCGACTTTGCGACGGGCGACCGCATCGTGTTCTTGGAGAACAGCCGCGACCTTGGCGTGAAAAACGGGATGCTAGGTACAGTGGAAAACGTCGAGCCGGCCGTCATAACGGTCCGGCTCGACAGTCGTGCTGGCGGCCAAGCCGATGGCCGCATGGTTTCGATATCGGCAAATGATTACCAGTCGATTGACCACGGCTATGCGACGACGATTCACAAGAACCAGGGCGCGACCGTCGATCGCGCCTATGTGCTGGCGTCGGGAACGATGGACCGGCATCTAACCTATGTCGCCATGACCCGGCATCGCGATGGGGCGCAGCTCTATGCAGCACAGGACGAGTTCAGCAATTCCGGTCATGGGCGGCAGGCCGGCCAAACGTTGGCTACGGGTCGCCTGGTCGCGCATGGGGTCGCGCCCTATGAGCATCAGCCCGGCAAGAGCGACAGCTATTTCGTGACGCTGGAAGACGACAAGGGTCAGCGACATACCATTTGGGGGATCGATCTTGAGCGGGCCATGAAGGAGGCCACGCCCGAGATCGGAGACAGGATCGGCCTTGAGCATCGCGGATCGGAGCCGGTTCGCCTTCCAGACGGCCAGATGGTCGAGCGCCATGCGTGGAAGGTGCGGGACGCCGGCGAGCTGACCTATTGCCAGCTAGAAAGCCGGCTGTCCCGGTCGGGCGTGAAGGAAACCACGCTCGACTATACAAGCGGCTTTGCCGAGCGGCGCGGGATCGCGGAGCAAATGGGCGTCCGCAGCGAGATCGAGATTCCCGCCGATCTACGTGTGGGCAGGGAGTCGACGGCCGTGGACCCACGTAGTGGGGATGCGCTTGATCGCAGGTCCTCGCAAAAAGCCGGCGCGGATCTCGCGCAGGATCTTCGTGCAGATTCGCGCGAGGATCTTGCCCAGGATCGGGGTGGCGATCGGGAGCAGCGCCGCAGCCGGTTCGAGGGCCTGAAACTGTCGCGCGTCGCAGCGGCCGAGTGGCCGGCCGCGCCGGATCACGACGAGCTGGCCCAGGATCGCCCCCAGGGGCGAACAGAGCCAGCCGAGAAGCAGCGGCGCGGTATGTTCGACGGGTTGCGGCTCAATGCCAGCCGTGGGACTTCCCAGGAGCCAGAAGAACGGCCGGAAAGGGAAGGGAGCTTGCGGGCATCGTTGGCGCCAGGGGGGCCGGCGCAGGACTGGCTTGCGGAGCGGCTGCGGCCGCAGCCGACGTTTGAGCAGGCCGTTGACCGCTACGCCCGCGCCTATGAATCGGCACACCGGCAGCGGCGCGAGGGGCTTCCGGTCCTCGATGCGCAGCGCCAGGACTTGCGCGAGGCCGGCCAGCAGCTCGACCAGGCGCGGCCGGGCGCGCGGGAGCTGATGCGTTCGGCGCTGCGCTATGACCCGGATATGCAGCGCAGCATGACCGAGCTTTCCGGCCGGGAGCGCGTCGGCCAGCTCATCGGGCGGCTGGACCACGAACGCGCCATGCAGGCCAACCCGAATGTGAGGGCCGACCGCTTTGTTGAACGCTGGCAGGAGCTATCACGGCAGCGCCAGCAGCTTCGCGGCTGGCAGAAGACGCAAGCGCGCGTTCAGGTGGAAGGCCAGATGCAGGGCCTTGCCAAGAGCCTTGAGCGCGACCCGCAGGTTGATTCCATCCTGCGCAATCGCCGGCAGGAACTTGGGATCGGGCTGCATATGCGCCAGAGTGAGGGGATTTCGCGGGAGCTGGAACAGAGCCTTACGCGCGGCCGCAGCATCGGCCTTGAACGATAGGAGACGCCATGACGGACGACGACGGGGAAGGATTCGCACGGCAAGCGTCGGCCGAGGACGCCGGCGACCCGGCCGCCGCGTTCGAGGCGTTGCGGCGCACGGTCGAGAAGCAGGGCGGCCAGATCGGCGCGGAAATGACGATCATCCGGCGCGGCGTGGAAGCAGCGTTCGACAAGTTCGAAAAATACCGC